>NZ_JACNDD010000006.1:0-93309 GCF_017351395.1 Pseudomonas sp. FW305-28 | reverse complement strand
ACTGTGGGCCGAGGTCCTCGGGGTGCCGCGGGTCGGTCGGCAGGACAACTTCTTCGCCCTCGGCGGGCATTCGTTACTGGCGGTGCAACTGGTAGAACAGCTGCGGGTACAGGGCTGGCCGCTGGATGTACGCACGCTGTTCAGCGCCCCCAGTGTCGCCGCGCTCGCCGACTGCCTGGCACAGCGCTCGACGGTCCCGAGTCTTGAGCTGGCATCGCTGCAGGCGACGATACCTGCCGGCTGCAGCCGTATCGTCCCTGAGCTGCTGCCCCTGGTGGAGCTGACCCAGGCGCAGATCGACGCCATTGTTGCCCAGGTCGAAGGTGGCGCCGCCAACGTGCAGGACATCTACCCCCTGGCGCCTTTGCAAGAAGGCTTGTTCTTCCACTACTTGCTGCAGGAGGAAGGCGACACCTACCTGTTGCATACCACCCTGGCCTTCGACGACGAAGCCGGCTTGGACGGTTTTTGCCAGGCGCTGCAACAGGTCATCGCCCGCCACGACATCCTGCGTACCGCCCTGGCCTGGGAAGGTCTGGAACAGCCAGTGCAGGTAGTCTGGCGTGACGCGCCACTGCCCATCGAGATGCTGCCTATCACCGAGGCCGACGCCCTCGCCCAACTGCAGGCGCACACCAATCCACGGCAGCGCCGCCTGGATATCCGCCAGGCGCCCCTGCTACGGGTCGTCAAAGCCTTCGACGCCGCCGGGCAACGCTGGCTGCTGCAAGTGCTGCACCATCACCTGGTGCTGGACCACACCACCTTGGAGCGGATGGTCGAGGAAATCGTGCTGATCCAGCAGGGTCGCGCCGCGCAACTGCGCGAGCCGGTGCCGTTCCGGGCCTTTGTTGCCCACGCCCGGCACGGCCAGGACAGCGCCCGCCAACAACGGTTTTTCGAAGCCATGCTGGCGGACGTCAGCGAACCCACCGCGCCCTTCGGCCTGCTGGACGTGCAAAATACCGGTACCCTGGACGAAGCCCGGGGCGTCCTCGACCCGACGCTGGCGCTGGCCCTGCGGCAAACGGCACGCCACCACCAAGTGAGCGTCGCCAGCCTGTTCCACCTGGCCATGGCGTTGGTATTGGGCAAGGCCACGGGCCGCGCCGACGTGGTGTTCGGCACCGTGTTGCTGGGTCGTCTGCAGGGGATCGAGGGGGCGGACCAGGCCTTGGGAGTGTTCATCAACACCCTGCCGCTGCGCATCGGCTTCGCGCAGACCTCGGTAATCGACAGCCTGCAGCGCACCCATCAGGCACTGCTGGACCTGCTTGAGCATGAGCACGCGCCGCTGACGCTGGCCCAGCGCTGCAGTGGCGTGCCGGCGGGGACGCCGCTGTTTTGCGCGTTGCTGAATTTTCGCTACAGCCTGGAGGACACGCCTCACCAGAGCGTCACCGGCATGCAGGTGCTGGGCACCGCCGAGCGCACGAACTACCCCTTCACCTTCTCGGTGGACGACCTCGGCCAGGGCTTTGGCATCACCGCGCAGATTGCCGGCTCGGTGGGTGCGCAACGGGCCTTGGAGTTTCTGGAGCAAGCCCTCGCCAGCCTGGTGCTAGCCCTGGGCAGTAGCCCGCATCGTCTGGCCCGGACCCTGGATGTGCTGCCGCCAGCGGAACTCGCGCAGCTGGGCCGGTTCAACGCCACGGCGCGTCCCCAGCCCCAGCGTGCCCTGCTCCACGAGCGCTTCGAGGCCCAGGCCCGGCAGACCCCGCAGGCCCTGGCAGTGCATTGCAAGGGCCGCCGGCTCAGCTACGCAGAGCTCGACCGCCAGGCCAATCACCTGGCGCGGCGCCTGCAAGCGCTGGGCGTCGGACCTGACGCGCGGGTCGGCATCCATCTGCGCCGCAGTCCGGAACTGATCGTCGCCCTGCTCGCCGTCCTCAAGGCCGGCGGTGCCTACGTGCCGCTGGACCCGGCCTATCCGGCGCAGCGCCTGGCCTACATGCTCGACGACAGCGCCCCGCTGGCGGTGCTGACCCTGGCCGACGCGCCGCTGGAACTGACGCTGGCCGACGATTGCCACCGCGTGAACGTCGATGAAGTGCTGCGCGACAGCAAAACCGCGACCAGCGACACGCCGCTGGCCCTGGGGCTGGAAAGCCAGCATCTGGCCTACATGATCTACACCTCCGGCTCCACCGGACAACCCAAGGGGGTGATGATCGAACACCGCAACGCGCGCAATTTCCTCGACTGGGCCCTGGGCAGTTTCACCCCGCAAGTGCTGAGCCAGAGCCTGTTCAGCACCTCGATCAACTTCGATCTGTCGGTATTCGAATGCTTCGCGCCGCTGTCCTGCGGTGGCAGCCTGGAGCTGGTGGACGATGCCCTCGCCCTGCTCGACCAGCGTCCGGAGCTGAGCCTGCTCAATACGGTGCCCTCGGCCCTCGATGCGCTGTTGCGCGCAGAAGCCCTGGGGGACTCGTTGGAAAGCGTCAACCTGGCTGGCGAGGCGCTGCCCCGGATCCTGGTGCAGCGCCTGTTCGAGCAGAGCCGCGTGCATCAGGTCAACAACCTCTATGGCCCGACCGAGACCACGGTCTACTCGACCTGGGCTGCGATGGACCGCGAAGTGGGCTTCGTCCCGCACATCGGCCGGCCCATCGACAACACCCAGGTGCATGTCCTCGATGACGCCATGCAGCGGTTACCCGTAGGCGTTCCGGGGGAGCTGTACATCGGCGGTGCAGGCGTTGGACGCGGCTACCACCGGCGAGCCGACCTGACCCGTGAACGCTTCCTCGCCGACCCCTTCAGCGACCAGCCCGGGGCGCGGCTGTACCGCACCGGCGACTTGGGTTTCTGGGACGTCCACGGCCAGCTCCACTACCTGGGGCGCAATGACTTCCAGGTCAAAATCCGTGGCTTCCGCATCGAACTGGGGGAGATCGAAAGCGCCCTGTTGGCCCTGCCGCAAGTGGCCGCGGCGACAGTCCTGGCAGTCCCGCGCAATGGCCGCGAGCCGGCGCTGGTGGCTTACGCCGTGGCCAGTCCTGGCCACGGGCCGTTGGCGCCGGCGGCCCTGCGCGACGCCCTGGCGAACCGGCTGCCGGGCTATATGGTACCGGCGGTCATCATGCCGCTGGACACCCTGCCGCTGACACCCAACGGCAAACTCGACCGCGGCGCCCTGCCACTGCCCGGCGAGGAGGCCTGGAGCAGTCAGGCCTACGAAGCTCCGCGGGGTGAGCAGGAAACCCTCATGGCCGCCATCTGGCGTGACCTGCTGGGGGTCGCCCGGGTCGGCCGGCACGACAATTTCTTCGAATTGGGCGGCCATTCACTGCTGGCGGTGCAATGGGTCTCGCGGGTGCGCCAGCGCCTGGGCCTGGAATTGCCCCTGGCGACCCTGTACGCGAACCCGACCGTTGCAGCCCTGGCCCCGTTGATGGCGGGCGCGGCGCGCTCTGCCCTGACGGCGATCCCGGTACTGCCGGACACTGCCGAACGGCCGCTGTCGTTCGCCCAACAGCGGCTGTGGTTCATCAGCCGCCTGGACGCCCAGGCGAGCGCCGCCTACCACATCAGCGGCGCCCTGGCCCTGGATGGCGAACTCGACGAAGCCGCCCTGGACCAGGCCCTGACCCGGATCGTCGAGCGCCATGGGGTGCTGCGCACCCGGTTCGTTGAACAGGACGGCGAAGTCCGGCAGGTCATCGAGCCAGAACCACGCTGGGGATCCTCGCGCCTGACCCTGGAAGCCAACGACGACGCCGGCCTGCGGGCGGCCCTGGCCACCGAAGCGGCGCAACCGTTCAACCTGAGCGAAGGGCCCTTGCTGCGGGCTCTGCTGGTGCGACAGCAGGACCAGCGCCATGTGCTGCACCTGACACTGCACCACATCATCGCCGACGGCTGGTCCATCGGCGTGCTGGTAGACGAACTGTCGGCCCTCTATAAGGCCTTTCGCCGGGGCACGCCGGACCCGCTGCCGGCCCTGGCGATCCAGTACGCCGACTATGCCGCCTGGCAACGCCAGTGGCTGGCCGACGAGCGCGGTGCCGAACAGTTGGCCTACTGGCTCGCGCACCTGCGCGACGCACCAGCACGCATCGACCTGCCCAGCGACCGGCCGCGGCCGCCGCGCCAGGACTTCAGTGGCGCGCGCCTGGCGGTCGCCCTCGATCAATCCACCAGCGCCGCGCTCAAGGAACTGGGCCGGCGCCACGGCACTTCGCTGTACATGACCCTGCTGGCTGCCTGGGCCGTGGTGGTCGGGCGCCTGGCCGGCCAGGAGCAGGTGGTGATCGGGACACCCGTGGCCAACCGCACCCGCGCTGAAGTCGAGCCTCTGATCGGCTTTTTCGTCAACACCCAGGCGCTGTGCGTCGACCTGGGCGGGGAACCGGATGTCGGCCAATTGCTGGCCCAGGTCCGCGAGCACGCCTTGGGGGCCCAGGCGCACCAGGACGTGCCGTTCGAGCACGTGGTGGAAGCGCTCAATCCGCCGCGCACCTTGGCCCACAGTCCAGTGTTCCAACTCATGTTCGCCTGGCAGAACGCGCCGCGCGGAGCCTTGGACCTCGATGGCCTGAGCCTGACCAGTGTCGCCGGTGAGCAGATCACCGCACCGTTCGACCTGTCCCTGGAGCTGTACGAAGCCGATGGACGCATCATCGGAGGACTGAACTACGCCACCGCATTGTTCGATCCCGCCAGTGTGCAACGGCATTGGGACTACCTGGCCAATGTGCTGCGCCAACTCTGCCTGGACGACCGCCAGCCGGTGGCGCGGCTGTCGCTGGTGGACGACCGGGAACGCGAGCGCCTGTGGCACCAGCTCAATCCGGTCCCGACGCCGTTCCCCGAAGCAGGCTGGGTGCATCGGCCGTTCGAACGGCAAGCACGGCAGCAGCCCGAGGCCCTTGCCGTGGAGCTGCATGGACGCGGTTTGAGCTACGGCGAACTCGATCGCCAGGCCAACCACCTCGCCGCGCAGTTGTTGGAACTGGGCGCAGGCCCGGGCCAACGGATCGCCATCCACCTGCCCCGCAGCCTGGAAATGATTTTGGCCCTGTTGGCCACGCTCAAGACCGGCGCGGCCTATGTGCCCCTGGATCCCAGCCAGCCCATCGCCCGCCGGCAGGCTATCGTCGACGATTGCCAACCCTGCCTGCTGCTCTGGGATGCCCAGCGCGTCGAAGCCCTGAGGCTCGGCGAGCGCTGCCCGGCGCTGTCGGTTCGCCTGGCGGCCACCGTGGGTCCGGCGTCCGTCCTGCCGGAACTGGCGCCGCCGCGGCCAGATGACCTAGCCTACGTCATGTACACCTCCGGCTCCACCGGAACGCCCAAGGGCGTTGCCATGGGCCACCTGGCCTTGAGCAACCTGTTGGCCTGGCAGGCCGCCCAGGCGCTGCCCGGTCCGGCGCGGACCCTGCAATTCGCCGCGCTGGGCTTCGACGTGGCGTTCCAGGAAATCTTCTCCACCTTGGGCACCGGGGGCACCCTGGTGCTGCTGGACGAGCACCAGCGCCTGGACCTCGCCGGCCTGCCCCAATGGCTGGCGCAGGCGCGGATCGAGCGGCTGTTCCTGCCCTACATCGCCCTGGCGACCCTGGCCGACGGTTGGGCCGAGGCGCCACTGGCGTTGCCGATGCTGCGGGACGTGATCGTCGCCGGCGAAGCGCTGCGCATCAACGGCGCCCTGCGCGCGCTGTTCAAAGCTCATCCCCAGGCCCGTCTGCACAACCACTATGGCCCCACCGAAACCCACGTGGTTTGCACCCACACCCTGTCCGGTGATCCTGCGCTCTGGCCGGACCTGCCGGTGATCGGCCGGCCGATCGCCAATACCCAGGTGTGCCTGTTGGACGGCAGCGGCCAATGGGTACCCCAGGGCGCGGCCGGCGAACTGCATGTCGCCGGCGTGGCCCTGGCCCAGGGTTACCTGAACCGGGCGCAGCTGAGCGCCGAGCGCTTCATCGAGCACCCTTTCGACACCACCCCCGGCGCGCGCCTGTACAAGACCGGCGACCTCGCAAGCTGGACCGCCGAGGGCACCCTGCAGTACCTGGGGCGCAACGATTCCCAGGTCAAGATCCGCGGTTACCGGGTCGAACTGGCCGAAGTGGAAAGTCGCCTCGATCAGTTGCCCGGCCTGCGCGAATCGGTGGTGATTGTTCTGCCGGGCGACAACGGTCAGGCGCGGTTGGTGGCCTATTACAGCGCCAGCGAGACTCTCTCGCCGCTGACGCTGCGCAGCCAACTGAGCGAGCGCCTGCCCGAGTACATGCTGCCCAGTGCCTTCGTCCAAGTGCCGGCACTGCCGATCACTGCCAACGGCAAGGTCGACCGTCAGCGCTTGCCGGCGCCTCCCGCCGATGCGTTCGCCCAGAGTCAATACAGCGCGCCCCAGGGCGAGTTGGAAATCACCCTGGCAGCGATCTGGAGCGAATTGCTCGGGGTCGAGGCAGTGGGTCGTGACGATGACTTTTTCGCCCTGGGTGGGCACTCGTTGCTGGCGTTGCGCTTGCTGGCCAAGGTGCGCCATCGACTGGACCTGGAAATGCCGCTCTCGGCGGTCTTCGCCCAGCCGCGCCTGCACGCGCTCGCCGCCGCCCTGGGCAACGCCGGGCGCAGCCGCCTGGGGCCGCTGCTGGCCAGTGACCGTAGTCAGCCGCTGCCGCTGTCGTTCGCTCAGCAGAACCTCTGGCTGATCCAGCAGCTCAATCCGGATTCCACCGCAGCCTTCAACATGCCCGCGGGCCTGCGTTTGCGCGGGCACTTGGATATCGGCGCGCTGCGCAGGTCGCTGGACCGCATCGTCGCGCGGCATGAAAGCCTGCGTACCCGCTTCGTCAGTGTGGCGGGACAGGCGCGCCAAGTGATCGATTTGCCCCGAGCGCTGGCCCTGACGACCCTGGACCTGAGCGCCTCCGGCGCGACGGACTGGCAATCGATCTGCGCCGAGGAAGCCGCTCGGCCGTTCGACCTCACGCGCCAATGGCCGATCCGCGCAAGCTTGCTGCGGCTGGACCACGACGACCACGTCGTCCTCGTCACGCTGCACCACCTGGTCTCGGACGGCTGGTCCATGGGCATCCTCACCGACGAGTTCTCCCGCCTGTATCAAGCGTTCAGCCAGGGGCGGGTCGATCCACTGCCGGCCCTGGACCGCCAATACGGTGATTACAGCCTCTGGCAGCGCCAATGGTTGCAAGGCGACGAACTGCAACGCCAGCGCGCCTACTGGACCCGCCACCTGCAGGACGCACCGACCTGCGTCGTCCTGCCCACCGACCGGCCGCGGCCGGCGCGCCTGGACTACGCCGGCGCCAGCCTGCCGGTGCGCATCGACGCTGAGCTGACCCACGGCCTCAAGGCCCTCGGCCAGCGCCACGGCACCACGCTCTACATGACCGTGCTGACGGCCTGGGCGGTGGTGATCAGCCGGTTCTCCGGCCAGGACCGGGTGGTCATCGGCTCGCCGGTGGCCAACCGCAACCGGGTCGAGTTGGAGCCGCTGATCGGCTTCTTCGTGAACTTCCAGGCGCTGTGCATCGAAGTGGACGACGCCCCGACGGTGGACACCCTGCTGGCCCGGGTCAGGAACCTGGCGCTGACCGCCCAGGAACACCAGGACCTGCCGTTCGAACAGGTCATCGAGGCACTCAATCCGCCACGTTCCCAAGCCTACAACGCCGTGTTCCAACTGATGCTGGCCTGGCAGAACGCCCCGGCGGGCGAACTGGACCTGGGCAACGGCTTGCATCTGGAAAGCGTCGGTGCGCCGGTGACCACGGCCAAGTTCGATCTGGCGCTGGATGTGCACGAGGTGGACGGCGTGATCGAAGGCGGCCTCAACTACGCCACCGCGCTGTTTGACGCCGACACCGTAGCCCGCCACTGGCAGGCGCTGCTCTCGGTGCTACGGGCGATGGTCGCGGACGACCGTCAATCGGTCGCCGACATCGACCTGCTCAGCCAAACCGAACGCGAGCAACTGCTCCATGGCTTCAACCCCGCCGTGGCGTTCCCCACGACCAATGGCGAGCGTCTGCACCAGCGCTTCGAGGCCCAGGCAGTCCGCCGTCCGGACGCCGTTGCGGTGGAGTACGGTGAACAATGGCTCAGTTATCGAGCGCTCAACGAGCGCGCCAATCGCCTGGCCCATCGCTTGCGTGGGCTGGGGGTCGGCGCGGACAGCCGCGTGGCAATCCATGTCGAGCGCAGCCTCGACATGCCCATGGCCATTCTCGCGACCCTCAAGGCCGGCGGCGCTTATGTGCCGCTGGATCCGGTCTACCCGGCCCAGCGCCTGAACTTCATGCTGGACGACAGCCAGCCGCGGGTGCTGTTGACCCTGGCTGATCTGCCGGTTGAACTGCACGTACCGGCCGGCTGCGAAGTCCTTTCCCTGGACCCGGATCGCGGCGGCTGGCGCGACCTGCCCAGCAGCGATCCGGCAGCCGATCCGCACGCCAGCGACCGCGACCTGGCCTACATCATCTATACCTCCGGCTCGACCGGCATGCCTAAGGGCGTGATGATCGAGCACCGCTCGGTGGTGCGGCTGTTCAGCGCCACCGATGCCTGGTTCGGCTTCGATGAGAGAGACGTCTGGACGCTGTTCCACTCCTACGCCTTCGACTTCTCGGTCTGGGAGCTCTGGGGCGCGCTGCTGCATGGCGGCCGGCTGGTGGTGGTGCCTTACCTGACCTCGCGCAGCCCCGAAGACTTCTACCGGCTGCTGGTGGAAACCGGCGTCACCGTACTCAACCAGACGCCCAGCGCCTTCTACGCCTGGATGAAGCAGACCCGCGCCGAACCCCATCGCCTGCGCTGCATCATCTTCGGCGGCGAGGCCCTCGATGGCGCGGCGCTACGGCCTTGGTTCGAGCGCCCGGACAGCCAGGGCACGCAATTGGTGAACATGTACGGCATCACCGAGACTACGGTGCATGTGACCTACCAGCCCATCGATGCCGCCCACTGCCACGCCGGGCTGGCCCCCATCGGCCGGCCGATCCCCGACCTGCGGGTCTATCTGCTCGATGAGCGGGGCGAACTGGTGCCCCGCGGCGTGGTGGGCGAACTCCACGTCGCCGGGCCGGGCCTGGCCCGCGGCTATCTCAACCGTCCAGCGCTGGACGCCGAGCGATTCCTGCCGGCGCGTTTTGCCGGTGGCGAGGGCGAACATCTCTACAGAACCGGCGATTTGGCGCGTTGGAGCAGCGACGGCACCCTGTACTACCTGGGACGCAACGACCAGCAGGTCAAGGTGCGCGGCTTCCGCATCGAGTTGGGGGAGATCGAAGCACGCCTCACGGCGCTGGACGACGTGCGTTCGGCACGGGTCCTGGCACGCCAGGACGAACCCGGTGATCCGCGGCTGGTCGCCTATCTGCTCGCCGAACCGGGCCGCCAGTTGGAGCCTGCGTCGCTGCGGCTGGCATTGGCCGAACAGTTGCCAGCGCACATGGTGCCCGGCGCCTATGTGCAACTGGAACGATGGCCGTTGACCGCCAATGGCAAGGTCGACCGCGGCGCCTTGCCCGCGCCTGACCGGCAAGCCCTGCAACAGCGTCCCTACGCTGTGCCCCAAGGCGCCACGGAAAACCTGCTGGCACAACTCTGGGCACAATTGCTGAGGGTCGAGCAGGTGGGTCGCGAGGACAATTTCTTTGCCCTCGGCGGGCATTCGCTGCTGCTGGTGCAAATGCTCGACGCCCTGCGCGAACAAGGCCTGGGCGTGTCCGTGGGCGACTTGTTCAACGCCGCGGACCTGGCGGCACTGGCTCGTGAAGTGCGGCCTCTGGATGCCCAGGCCGTCGACCAGCAGGCGCTACTGTGCATCCGCGCCGGCACGGACCAACGGGCCCCGCTGTTCTTCATCCACGAAGGCACCGGCGAGGCGCTGCCCTACGCTCGCCTGGCCCGCTACCTGGACCCGGCGCTGGGGATATACGCGGTGCAAGCCGCCGCCGAACTGGAGCAAGGCATCTGCAACGAGACCCTCGCCAGCCGTTACATCGCGCTGCTGCGCAAGGTCCAACCCCAGGGCCCATACCGGCTCGCCGGCTGGTCGGCGGGCGGCCTGCTGGCCTATGAAATGGCACGCCAACTGCGAGGCGAGGATTGTCCGGTGGCGTTCGTTGGCCTGATCGACAGCAGCCAGCCGGGCGCACTGCGCGCCGCGGCGGTGACCCTGGACTTGGACGATGACGCACTGCGCCAGCAACTGCTCGCTTATCTGACGCAGCACTGGCGCAATGGGGCCGGCCAGGAGCCGGGGGACGCCTGGCACGCAGGCCTCGACCTTGATGCGCTGATCACCACGGCCCAGGAACATGGCTGGCTGCCCGGCGGCTTTGACCGCCAGGCACTGGACCGTCGCGCCCGCCTCAACCTGACCCTGCGCAACGCCATGGTCCGCTACAGGCCGGCGCCCCTGGGCCTGCCGGTGCACTTGTTCAGCGCGACTTCGCCTGTGCCGGGATTGTCCAGCCCGAACGGGCTTGGGGCCGATTGGCAGGCTCTGCTGGGCAACGATCTGGTGGAGCAACGCATCGAGGGTGATCACTGGTCGATCATGCGTGACCCCGAGCCGCTGCGACACCTGGCCCAAGCGCTGGAGCAGGCCTTGAGCCAGGCCGGACGGGATGTCGACGAACCGCGCGGCGGCCGTATCGGCTTTGTCTTGCAGACCGGCGCGGCGCAGGCGCCTTGCCTGTTCATGATCCCCGGTGCCGGGGCCAACGTCGCCAGTTTCGTGCCGCTGATCCAGCAGTTGGATGGGCGCTTGAACGTGATCGGCCTGCAAGCCCGCGGCTCCGATGGGCGCTGCGAGCCCCACGGGACGGTGCAGGCGGCCGCTAGCGCCTATGTGAAGGAGATCCGCAGACAGCAGCCGGATGGCCCGTATTACCTGCTCGGCCATTCGTTCGGCGGCTGGCTGGCGTTCGAAGTGGCCCGTCAGCTGCTAGCCGAGGGCGCGTTGGTGGCGCCGGTGTTGCTGCTCGACAGCCGCGCGCCCGGCCCGCGTCTGGCCAGCGACGCGCGCCACGCCCTGGCCCGTTACGTCGGCTTGCTGGAGATGGATGCCGGGCGCGACCTGGGCCTGGACATCGACCGCCTCGCCAGCCTCGAAGTCGACGAGCAATGCGCTCAACTGCTGGCGAGCATGCAAGCGGTCGGGCTGATGCCGGCGCAGGCCCGAGCCGAGGCGTTGCAAGGGCCACTGCGGGTGTTCCAGGCCAACCTGGCGACGCAGTACCAGCCAACACCGCCCTACCCGGGGCCCGTGGTACTGGTCGAGGCTGGCCAGCACAGCGCCGAACCGGACGACCCGGCGCGACGCTGGGAGGCGTTCGCGCCTAACTGCAGGCGGCACGTTCTCGAGGATTGCAATCATTTGTCGATTCTTAAGTCTCGCGCGGCGCCGGCCCTCGCCGGTTTGCTGCGCCACCATTGGCCCGTGATCGAGGCACTGCCAAACCATGGCGATTGAACCTTCGCTACGCCCCTGGCTGTGGGCCTGGGGCGCCCAGGTCGCGTCCACCCTGGGCTCGGCCCTGGCGGCATTCAGCCTGGGGATCTGGTTGCTGCAGCAACACGGCAGCGTCACCGACTACGCCTGGGTCATCGCCCTGTCAGCCTTGCCCGGACTGCTGCTGGCGCCGCTGGCCGGCTGGCTGGTGGACCGCTGTGAAGCGCGTGCCCTGCTGTTGGGCGTGGAAGCCTGTAGCGGCGCGGCGGCGCTGGCGCTCTGGTGGCTGTTCGAATCCAACGCCCTGGACCGCTGGCAGGTGTACGCTTTCGCCGCGGTGAACTCCAGCACTTTGGTGGTGCGCATGCTGGAGTGTCAGGCGGCCATCCCGCGACTTCTGCGCAGCCCCCAGGCGATCGGCCGGGCCAATGGCCTGATGCAGTTGATGGTGGGCTTGCCACAGCTGATCGCCCCCACCCTGGCGGCGCTGCTGTTGGGCAGCGTCGGGGTGGCAGGGGTGCTGTTGCTGGACCTTGGCGCCGTGCTGTTATGCGCCACCGTCCTTGTCTGGATCGGCCTGTTCGTCAGCGCCGTACGCGGCACCGGCCAGGTCCGCGTCGGCGCCGAGGGCGGATCGTCGGTGGTCCTAGCCGTGCTGCGCGGGCGTCCGGCGCTGTGGGCGTTGCTGGCCTACCTCGGGCTGGAGCACTTGATGCTCGGCCTGGCCTCGGCGCTGTTGTCGCCACTGGTGCTGGAACGCCACTCGGTACTGGTGCTGGGCACACTGATGACCTGCGGTGGCCTGGGCATGCTCGGCGGCTCGCTGTGGGTGGTGGCCCGGCCGCCGATGCGGCTGATCCGCACTGTATTGCTGGCCGACCTGCTGCTCGGCGCCGCCGTCCTGACTATCGGCGCCAGCGCTTCGCCGGTGGTGCTGTATGTGGCCGCCTTCGTCGCGTTCGGCTGTTTTTCCCTGAGCACCAGCAGCGACCAAAGCTTCTGGCAACGCAGCCTGCCCGCCGACGCCCTCGGCCGAGTCTTGTCGGCCCGGCAAATGGTTTGCCTGCTGGCAATGCCCATTGGTGCCCTGGGCGCCGGCGCATTGGCCGACGGATGGGCGATCACATGGATGAGTAAAGCCGGAGAGTGGCAGGCCAGACTGGCGCCGCTGTTGGGAACGGGCAAGGTGGGCGGCCTGAGCCTGCTGTTTGCCGCGGCTGGCCTGTTGTACGTGCTGCTGGCCAGCCTAGGGCTGGCCTTCGGCCCCTTGCGGCGCCTGCAGCCGGGCGCGGCACCCACTGCTCAGCCAATCAAAAAGGCAGCGGCCGACATCTCCAGTGGACAGGCTCCAGCTCCTTGATTACCCCCCTGAGCCCTCCCACCGCCACAGCCCCTCGGAGGTCTGGGCACTGACCATCAACCTAATTCCGGACTCGTTTCCAGCGGGCATCAAGAACAACGTGAACGTCCCCTCATAGGCGCGTTAGCGATCTGCGTGATCAACACGCCAACGCCATCCAATAAAAAAGCCCGGGCTGATTCGTCCCGTAGCTGCCCCTGATCTATTTTGCCGGTCACGTTACCGATCACGATCTGCGGATAAACGACCTGCAGCGCCTGGATCGCCCAGAGCGTTTCATTGAGCTGTTGATGCGCGCGCACCCCACCCGTGAACGCCGGCGAGGCAGTGAAACTCAATACCGGGCAGCCCTGCAGTACCGATTTCCCATGAGGACGGGACAACCAGTCCAGCGCATTTTTCAACACGCCGGACATACCATGGTTGTATTCCGGCGAGCCGATCACTAACCCATCGGCCGCCGCCACAGCAGCGCGCAAGGCAATCACGGCCTGTGGTGGATGGGCGCCATCGTCATCCTCGTTATACGGCGGGACATTGTTCAATTCATGGAGCGTCAACTGCACATGTTCAGGCAACCGTTCGGCCACCGTGCGCAGGATCGCCGTATGGGCCGACTCTTGGCGCAAACTGCCGGACAAGCCCAGGAGGTTTATCGTTGCGGTCATTTAAACACTCACGGTCTGTGGCTTGGGCTTGAGGAGAAAATGCGCGAGCGCGGGCACCAGGATCAGCGCCCCCACCATGTTCCAGACGAACATGAAGCCCAGCAAAATGCCCATGTCGGCCTGGAACTTGATCGGCGACAGTACCCAAGTGGTCACGGCCACCCCCAAGGTAATCCCGGTCATCACCACCACCTTGCCGGTGGATAACAGCGCCAGGTAATAGGCATCCGACAGGCTGGAACCATTGCGCAGGTTGGCAAGCGTCACGCTGAGGATGTAGAGCGCGTAATCCACACCGATTCCCACCCCCAAGGCGATCACTGGCAGGGTCGCCACTTTTACACCGATGTTGAGCCCCACCATCAAGGCTTCGCACAGCACGGACGTGAGCATCAACGGCAACACCGTACAGACCACGGCTCGCCAGGACCTGAACGTGATGAAACACAGGGCAATGACCGCTGCGTACACCATGAACAACATCTGCACATTCGAACGTTTCACGACGATGTTGGTGGCCGCCTCGATACCGGCATTACCCGCCGCGTTCAGGAACTGAATCTGATCGCTGTCATGGCTTGCCGCGAACTGTTCGACCGTCTGCACCACGCGGGTGAGCGTATCGGCCTTGTGGTCCGTCAAGTAGACATACACGGTCAGCAGATCGCAGTTCTGGTTGAACAACTCCCGCGGTGCACGAGTGATGATCGCGTTCAATAGCCCCTGGTTACGCGGTATCTCGTACCACGTCATGCTGCCCTCGTTCATCCCGGCCGCGGCCTGTTTGCTCAGTGCCGCCAGGGAGGTGGTGGACACCACGCCCGGCAACTGTTGCAACTGCGCCTCCAGAGCATCCACCGTTACCAACGTCTGGTAATTGGCGCAGACGTACTGCGGGGTCTTGACCATCACCACGTACTTGTCGCTGCTGGCGGAGAAGTTGCTGACCATGAAGCGGTTGTCGGTGTTGTAGCGCGACTCAGGACGCAACTCCGGTGCTCCAGGATTCAAGTCGCCAATCTTGACGTGAAGGCTGATGGCAAAGCCCAGCGCACCCAGAACCACGCCGATGAAGATCGCGCCGCTGGCCCATTTGCGTTCGGTGAAGCGATCCAGGAAAGCCCAGAGCGGATGCCGGGCGTGATGAGCGTCCAGCTTGGAAAACCGGTCGTTGGCCGCTTCCCGTTGCGCCGCCACTTTGCTCACGCCGGTGTATGACAACAGGATCGGCAGCAGGATCAGGTTGGTAAAAATCAGCGTCAGCACACCGACCGTCGCGGTAACGGCCAGGTCCTGGATCACCGGGATCTTGATGATCATCAACACTGCAAAGCCCACGGCGTCCGCCACCAGCGCCATCAACCCGGTTAAAAACAGCCGGCGAAAGGTAAAGCGCGCCGCTACCAGCTTGTCGGCACCGCGTCCGATGTCTTGCATGATGCCGTTCATTTTTTGGGCGCCATGGCTCAAGCCGATGGCAAACACCAGGAACGGAACCAGGATGGAATACGGATCCAGGTCGAACCCCAGTGTCGGCAGCAAACCCAGCAACCAGACCACCGCGATGATCGAGCACAGCAGCACCAGCACCGTGCTACGTACACAACGGGTGTACCAGAACAACACGAGCCCGCAGATCACCAAGGTCGCGGCGAAGAACAGCTGCATCTGCCGCATGCCGTCCATCAAGTCCCCCACGACCTTGGCGAAACCGGTGATGTGAATCTGGATGTTCTGGTTTTCGTACTTGGTCCGAATCTGTTCGAGTCGGTTTGACAGTGCGTTGTAATCCAGTGGGGTACCGTCATCCGAGGCGCTTTCCTGAAGCGGCAGGAGCACGATGCTGGACTTGAAATTGGAGGCCACGAGCCGCCCCACCTCGCCCGACCGTTCGATGTTCTGCTGCACCTGTTCCAGACTGCTGGCCGAACCATCGTAATCGTCCGGGATGACAGGACCGCCATCGAAACCCTCCTCGGTCACGCCGATCCAGCGCGTGGCCGGCGTCCACAAGGACTTCATGTAGGAGCGGTCGACACCGGGGAGCAAAAACACTTCGTCGTTGATCTTCTTGACCGTTTCCAGGTACTCGGCACTGAAAATGCTGCCCTGTCTGGCCTCGATCGCAATCCGCAATGTGTTGCCACCCTCCCCCAACTGACTGCGGTTTTGCAGATAGTTCTGCACATAGGGGTGATCCGTCGGGATCATTTTTTCAAAGGCGGCATTGAGCTTCAGACTCAACGCCTGATAGCCGAGCACCAGGCTGAGCAACACGCAGATGCCCAAGACGATGCTGCGATGATTGAACAACAATCGCTCGACCAGGGTCCCGGAAGCAGGATCAAAGGCAGGTGATGCAAACGCAGGCGAGTGTTCGGCAGAGTGCGTAAAACTGTTCATTGTGGCGACTCCGACGATGCCACTTTTATGGCGGACGACAGCATGCCCCGCGTGCTGCTGATGATCAGGTCACCGTTCGCCGCTTGCGTCATGCCCGTGAAGTAACGAGGTTGAGGTATCTGAAGGACAGCGGCTTGCGTGTCGCCATCGGCAAAACGCAGCACCCGACCCGACTCGTCCGCCAGCAGGACCGATTCATCATCAAGACGCAGGCCGCTGGTCAACGTCACCGGCTGCAAGGTGTCGAGATGCTTCCAAGTCTCGCCGCGATCCCGGGACTCGAAGGCCTTGCCACGCAGTCCGAACGCCAGGATCGAATGATTGGCGGCCGATGCGAGACCGAAGATCGTTCCCTCGAAAGGCGGCGTCAGCGCCTCGAAGGTCTGGCCGGTGTCGCTGGAGCGCAGCAATGTCCCTTGCTCGCCAGCGATGAAGACATCGGCTCCTATCCGCGCGATGCCATAGAGATGTAATCCGTCTGGATTATCGACATGGGCACGAATGGACTGCCAACTGAGCCCGCCATCATGGGTGACGAAAGCCAAGCCATAGGCCCCCACCACCCAACCGTTTTGCGCGTCCAGGAAAAGCAGGTCGAGCAGCGGTTTGTCAGGCCCTTCATCTACCAGTTGCTGAGCCTGGGACAGACGCTCCTGGGCCCGCTCATCGGTGTCACGCCGGGCCTGCTCCAGTTCGATTTCGGCGGCTCGGACACCGTCGAGCTGTTTAGCCCAGGTCGAACCGCCATCCTGGCTGTGCAGCACGGTGCCGGCATGCCCGACTGCCCAGCCCTGGTTGTCATCGATGAAACGCACCTTGACCAGCGTCACGCTGACCGGCGAGCCGACTTGCTGCCAGGTCGCCCCGTTGTCATCCGATACGATGATGAAACCCCGCTCGCCCACGGCCACCAACCGCTGCCCCGCCCGGGCCACACTGAGCATGACCGATTGCGTTGCCATCGCGCTGTGAATCGCCGGTTGCTGGGACAATCCCGTCGTTTGCGCTACGGCGACCGAGCCATAAAACGTCGTCACCATCCACAGGCTGGCAATGAAGGCCTTTATAGGGCCGGAATAGAAAGTAGGCATGTCTGAACCTCGATGATGCCGCTCTCTGGAAGCGATGACCGTGCACCGCTTCCAGAAAACAAACGTATTGATCAACCGTTGCGAGGCTCAGCGAACCGACCCGGATGCCACCGCGGTGCCGGTGAAAAAGTTCTCGGGTTTGCGCGGTATCACGCTGTAGGTTTCCCCGTTCAGACCCTGGACGACGCTGTAGGTCTTGGCCTGCAGGTTGTAGATCACCACAGGTTTGACCACCACCGCTGGGATGGCCGGCACCACGAATGGCAGTACCTGGGAGACACGCCAGAGTTTGCCCTCGGCGTCGTAGCCATCCACCAGCGAGATGGTCCAGCTGTCTTCGTCGATGAAGAATCGGCGCTTGGGTACGGCGTGGCGTTTGCCCGGCGCCACCGTGGCTTCCAGCTCCCAGACACGGTGCAGTTCCCAGCGCACCTTGTCCGCATTGAGGTGGTTGGCGGTAAAGGCATCGTCGCGTTTTTCGGCGTGGAACTTGTTGTTGTTATAAGGGATGTACAGTTCTTTCTTGCCCACCAGTTTCCAGTCGTAGCGATCCGGATGACCGATGAAGCCGTGCACCTCATCAAAATAGTTGGCGCCCGAAGCGACGAAGTCCGGGGTGTCATAACCCACGGTTGGCGCCCGCCGCACACGACGTTGGCCGACCAGATACTGCCAGGCCTCCCGCGGCTGCTGGGCGTTGATGCTGTCATGGGTCACCAGTGATTCCCCGGCCTTGAACGGCGGCTCGCTGGTCAGGAAACGCAGCAGCGCATACTGCCCGGACCATTTATCCGCAGCGCCGTCCTTGTAGTAGTACGGGTATTGCCAGTTCTCCACGCCCCGGCTGGCCAGCGTCCGAGTCCCATCAGCGTTGCCGATGACGTTGGCGTAGCCCATCTGTATGGATTCGGCTTCAACCCGCAGCAGAAAATTCCAGATGACCTCGTTGCCGTTTTTCGGGATCGGGAACGGGATACCGCCGTAACAGCCCTCTACCGACAAACCATTGCTGGTGGTCTTGCAGCCAGTAGCGTTGGCGAAGGTGTTTTGATAGACGTTGTCCGGCGCCGCAGCGCTGCGGTGAGTCGGGTAGACATCAAGGTGAAAGGTGTCCGGGAACTTGGCCAACAGGGCTTTGGTTCCTTCACTCAATTTGTCGGCGTACTGCGCAGCGTTCTTGGCGGTGATCTGCAACAGCGGTTTTTCGCCGGGGAACGGATCGGCAGGCACATCGCCGAACTTGGCCCCGGCGACATCCTTGGTCAAGCCGCCGGTCCAGGCCGGGATGGAGCCATCGGCGTTGCCGGCTTTTTCGGCCCCCATGGGCGTCAGCGTCGTCTTGAGCTTCGCCGCCTCGTCGGGACTGACCGCCGCCAGCGCGGTACCGACAGACAGGGAGATCGACAGAGTGGACAGCAACAGCAGTTTAATTTTTATCATTATCAGGGCCCGCCTGTTCTTTGCTTAAAAGGTTCGCTGGATCGAAAACGCCACGAAATCCCGGTCTTTCATGTTTTGCTGGTAGGTGAAGGAGTTGGCTGAGTTGATAACCGGCCCGGCCTCGCCAAAGAAGTTGGTGTAGCTCAGCGAGGCGTACCACTGCTTCTTGTAATCGGCCTTGAGACCCAGCGTCAGGTCGCCGCCATGTTCCGGTCCAAATGCCTGCGGCGTGACGGAAGAACGCCCGGACGGGTTGTAGCCAAGGGTGATCGGCGCTTGGACGTCGATGCCGGGAAAGACCTGGAAATATTGCGGCTCAAAAGTGAAGCGCATGGCGAATGCATCGCGCGTGGTGTTGGGGTCCAGTTGATCGGCATTTTTGGTGACGCTCAGCCGTCGGTTGAACGCCAGTTCACCCACCAAGGAAGCGCCGTCCCACAGAGCGGATCCTCCATAGACATTGATCATCGATACCTGGGCATGCCACGACCGACCGATGGGGTACGCGGGGTTGGAATCGTTGTCGGCGTCCATGCCAGTGATGATGGTGCCGCCGACGCCTGCCAAGGGCGTATCGAGCCTGATGGAGGTCTCACCGGCGATATTGGCTTCGCCCACCAGCGTGCTGAAACTCGCGCCGAAGACCTTCACGTCCTCGGGATAGACATTGATAAACGAGTCATCGGCCCCCGGCACCAGCGCGGCCGGACGGAAGTAAAACACCGGCGTCTTTTCGTGATATTTCGCGGCGTAGAGACCGAATTCCCAGTCATCCACAGCGAACTTCAACTGTGCGCCGAACTGCCCGGAATCCCTTGCATCCTTGTCCTTGCCATGGCGCAGTTCACCGGTTGGAAAGAACACCCGCTCCCCGCCTTCACCCACAAAGTCCGCGCCGCTGAAGTAGCTACCCGCGGCGGGCAAACGGGTCTTGTTCCATTCGAATTGGTAGTAGGCCCCCACGCTCACGGTGTCGTTCAGTTGCCAGTTGCCGGACACCTGCTTGGTGGGCATCAGGATTTCTTTGAACTGAGAACCGGGGACTGACTGAAGCTTCACCAGGTCCACGGTGGACTGGGCGTTGGCAATGCCGTTGGCGCCAAAGAACAAGCTTTCGCCGTAGATCTGCGTGAACTGCCCGAGCCGCCCGGACAACGAGGTTGTGCCGATCTCCGTCGAGCCGTAGACAAAGGCATCGAGGATTTCAGTGCGTTGACCGTGGATCCGACGAGTGTCGCTGGTGAACTCGTCGTGGTCGACACTCACCGAGTTGGCGGTGCCCGGCGAATCGTTGTCATTGTCCTGGCTGTAGACATTGTCGTACCAGGACGCTGCGCTGAGGCGCGCACCGACGTCTTTGTACTTGATGTCGAACTCGGAAAGAATGTCCAGGCGATTGGAAATGAGCCCGCGGTCGAAATTTCGGTCGCCATCGTCCAGGTTGGAATTGCTGTTGGAGGTCCCCGGGCCCACTGCCACTTTGTGATCGAGCTTGTTCACACGCCAGGCATTGCTGTACTTGATGGTGTTATCCCACGTCGCCGAAAGGTCGGGGTTGCCGGTATCGATCTGGAAGGCTTGCACCTGGGTTGAAAGGCTCAGCAGTACCGTTGCACTGACGGTGCACGCAAGGCTGGAGACCGGCAACGGGCAGAACCGCTGGTTGGCTGTTTTCATGGAGATGTTCCTGTTTTTTGTTTTTGTAAAAGGTCATCCACTCGCAGCCTTGGCCGCGAATACCGCTGGCACTACTTATGCGTAAAAACATCATTGCTGCACTTAAATATATTTTGTGCACAAAAACTATCCCTGCGCAAATTCAAAGTCAAGCGGATAAATCAGCCTTTGCACTAAAGTCTGTTTTGCGCATAAAATCGGTTTGGTGCAAATTTCAGGACGGCTCCGACCATGATTCCCTCCCCCAGCATTCCGCTGATCGATGTCGCGTTGACGAAGATGAAAAAAGCGATCGTCTGTTGTGAGCTGGCTCCCGGCGAAAAACTCAAGGTCGCAGAGTTGTCCAAGACCTACGGCCTCAGCAGCTCGCCGATTCGTGAAGCCCTCAATCGATTGACCCAGGATGGCGTGGTCGAAGCCAGCGATAACAAGGGCTTCAGGGTTGCCCCCATTTCCGTCACTGATTTTCGCGACATCACACGCATGCGCTGCTTACTGGAGTGCGAGGCGTTGGCCGATGCCATTACGCATGGCGACGATGCTTGGGAAGCCGATGTGCTGGGGGCTTTTCACCGCCTGAACCTGGTCGAGAAAAAACTCGGAAGCGGTGTGCTGGTGCTCGATGATGAATGGTCGACCCGACACAAGGCCTTTCACTTCGCCCTGTTCGCGGCGTGCCCCTCGCCGTTGTTGTTGAAGATGATCGACTCGCTGTTTGATCGGGCCGAACGCTACCGGCGCTTTTCCGCCCAGCAGCGGGTCACCCAGCGGCACAAGGGCAACGAGCACCAGAAGTTGATGGACGCGGCCCTTGCTCGCGACACCGAGAAAGCCGTCACCTTGCTGCGCAATCACATCCAGGAAACCCTGGGCCGGATTGTCGAAGCCATAGAACGCCGACAAGCCACGCTTCAATAGACTTAATGACACATCACAAAAAAACCTTCGCCTAGCACTGTGTTCGTGGACCGTGCCAGGCGAAGGGCGTGTTGCCTTTCAGGCTTTAAGCCTGTGCGAACCTGATCGTCTTATCACAGACGCCGCCTTGGGCCGGCGTGGGTTTCTGCGGCGGCTTGCACCACAGCGCAAGCTCCATGCCCTCGAGCAACTCCATCGCCCAGGCCACCGTCACCGCCCCGCCATATACGTAGTGATCGGGCCGCACGATCACCACATTGCACCCTCGCTGTTCCAGCCATTGCGCCAGCAGTCCATCGACTTCCTGGTACTCATCGGCAGCGCGGGCTCCTGATTGCTCAGGGTTGACCAACCGCACGACGTGGATAGGCAAGCCTTTAAGCGACTGGCTGCTGCGCAGGCATCTCAACAACGCAGTGGCATCGAAGCCGGGGGCAATGACCACACGAAACGCCTGGCCGGTAAACTCATCAAGCAAGGCCTGCTTGCCGACATGGTTGATCACCATTGGCTGGGGAAACAGCTCACCGGCCGGCGACACTTGCGCGATAAACCCCTGGGACAGACCGGGGATCAGCGATTGCCGGATGGTCCCGCCCGGGTTCTCCTTCATATGTTCGATCAGCCGTGTATCCCGGTTCGCGGCTCTCTCGCTGTCGCGCTCGCAGATCACACCGCCGAACTCCTTGGCCGCCAGGGTAGTCTGGCGCACATGAGGGATACGCTCGATCTGATAGGTTTCCAGGAAATCCGGAGCCGCCAGCCCTTCTTTCACCAGGGCGATTTTCCAGACCAGATTCAAGGCATCGCGAATCCCCTGGCACATGCCTTGCGCCAGGAATGGCGGCGTCATGTGGGCCGCGTCCCCGAGAAAGAACACCCGCTCGGCTTTCCACTGCTCCAGGATCAATGCATGGAATCGGTACGCCGAAGCCCGCCATAACTGATAGTCCTGCTCTGGCAACCAGCGGGCAATCAGCTTCTTGATCGTTTCAGGCTTTGAGATTTCCGAAGGCTGCTCGTCCGGATTGATCATGAACTCCCAGCGACGATGACGCCCGGGGCCGACGACAAAGGTGCACGGCCTGGCCAATTCGCAGAACTGAACGTTCGTCTTCGGCAGGTCCTCCCCCGCCCCTTCGTTGAGGATCACATCGACCACCAGCCACGGCTCGTCGAACGCCAGGTCGTCCATCTTCAACCCCAAGCGGGTGCGGATCGGGCTGGTGCCGCCATCGCAGGCCAGCACATGGGTCGCCGTGACCGTGCGTTCGGTTCCGTCCTTCGCCTGGATGCGCACATTAGCCTGGGACTCGACGGAGTCGACCGACAGCACCTCGGAGCCAAGCTCAACGGTTACCGATTTGAAACGGGCAATTTTGTCGCGAAGGGCGCGCTCCACCGGCGGCTGGGAAAACACATAATTTGGCGCCCAGCCCAGTGGAAACGGCGGCTTGGCAGCGTCAATGCGCTTGATCAATTGTGAACCGGTCGTGCGGTATTCCGAGGGGCGATAAGGCATGACATGTTCGGCAATATCGTCAGCCAGGCCGATATTGCCGAAGACGCGCATCACCTCATGGTCAAAGCCCATGGCCCGAGGGTTGGCATAGACCGTTTCGCACTTGTCCACCACCAGGGCATTGAGCCCCCACAGACCGGCCAGATTGGCGCACAACGCGCCCACCGGTCCCATTCCAACAATGATGACATCGTAGTCCATCGTCTACTCCGCTTCTTGTAGTTATCGATTGCGCGTGCTGGTTGATGCCGATAGCGACGCCTGCTCGTCAACCAGGCATCGCCTTTACCGGACGGAACGATCAGGCAATCCGGACCCGCTGTTCTTCGATTTTCGCGCGGATGGAGTCCATCCATTGCGCACGTGTCTGGAACCCTGGACGGCGTATGCACATCGCCTCGGTCTGGGCCAGAATGACCTCGGTCGGTAACTCGAGGTCCAGCGGTTCCTTGCACGGCTGAGCGGTATAGAACGGTGTATCGACATACATCTCGACGGGATTGCCTTCAGGGTCCTTGAAATAGATCGACCAGGCATTCCCGTGATCCACTTGGGCGATGCCCTCAATGCCGCTTTTTTTGGCGAATTGGTAGTAGGCCTTCAGGTCATCCAACGAATTGAGCAGGAACGACAGTTGATTGATCGGGTTGAATGGCAGATCAACAGGTTTGCCGTCAAAGAGCACGACCTGATGGTGCAGCTCCGGATTCTGCGTCATGAAAAACAGGCGATGCCCGGTCGAGGCCACGCCTTTGTCGCTGACGATGAAACCCAGGACGCGACAGTAAAAGTCGACCATCCGATCCAGGTCTGAACAGAACACGCCGGAATGGGTGAAATTGATAGTGGGTAACGCGGGCATGTGGAACCTCCAGTTTTTATGATTGTGTAGAGGACAACGCTCAGGCTTCGTCAATGACGCCGTTCGATAGGGTCCCGATTTCAGTGATGACCACCTCGAACACATCACCGGGTTTCAAGAAAATCGGCGGTTTGCGCTTGAAGCCGATCCCGCTCGGCGTGCCGGTTGCCAGAATGTCGCCCGGGTTCCATGGCAGCGCCTTGGACACGTAGGAGATCAAATGTGGAATGTCGAAAGCCAGCTCCGAGAGGCTGCCTTCCTGCAGTTGCTCACCGTTAAGAATGCCCCGTACCACCAGCGTACGGTAATCGGAAACTTCCGACGCTGGAATGATCCAGGGGCCCAGTGCGCCAGTTTTTCTGAACGTCTTGCCCATGCCGTACTGGTGCGTATGGAACTGCCAATCCCGCACGCTAGCATCGTTGAAACAGGTGTAGCCCGCCACATGGTCCATGGCATCGGCCGGATCGATGTGCGCGCCACCTTTCCCAATGACGACGGCCAGTTCAGCTTCGAAGTCGAACTGCTCCGAGACTTTTGGCCTGACCAGTGGTTCGCCGTGGGGCAGTAGCGTTTCGGCAAATCGCTGGAATATCACCGGAAACTCCCCGACCTTCCGGCCGGCCTCTTCAGCGTGAGCCACATAGTTGATGCCCACACAGATAACCTTGCCGGGATTCGGTATGACGGCCTCCAGTTGAATGCTGGAAAACGAATAATCGGCCTGGGCGGTCTCGACGATCTTGCGTGCCTCCTGTACCAGCAGTCGATTGGCCAGAAAGGTGGCGAGGTCCGGAACCTGCGCAAAACGACGGGTCAGCTCGACCACCCCATCACCTGACACGACGCCAAAATGGGCCCTCCCTTCTTTGCGGTACGAAATCAGCTTCATGTTCTTCTCCTGTTTTTTGTGCATAAAAACTAATTTCTTGCACCATACATCATTAAATGCATAATGCAAAAGGTCGCGAAAAAAAATAATGAGCCCCATGAGGCTCCTGGTTCTGGAGGCAAGCATGTCGCTGGTGATGGTTCGTAAGATCAAACTGGACATCGAAGAAATATTCCACGAGGGAGGCCCCCGTACATCAACGCCGTTACGCATTGCGGTCGCCACCGCGGTGGTCACCAATCCCTACGCCGGCAGGTATGAAGAAGACCTGCTGCCATTCATGCAGGAGCTCAGGGGTTTAGGCGCACAACTGTCGGAGCAATTGATCCAGGCACTGGGCGGCGCCGCGCAAGTGCAGGCTTATGGCAAGGGCGCGATTGTCGGTGAAGACGGCGAGCTGGAACACGGAGCGGTCTGGCACGAAGCCGGTGGCTGGGCCATGCGTGAGGCACTGGGCAACCCCAAGGCCATCGTTCCAGCAGGCAAGACTATCGGTGGTCCTGGTTGCCGGGTGATGATTCCGCTGGGGCATATCCAGGCAGCTTATGTCCGCAGTCATTTTGGTGTGGCGGAAATGACGGTATGGGACGGCCCCCGCCGCGGGGAAATCGCTTTCGGCCTGGCCATGGCTACCGGCGGCAGGATCCATTCGCGACTGGGCGGCCTGGCGGTCGCCGACGTGAGAGGTGAAGACGGCTTACGTTGACGCCAAGGTTTTGAAGTGTCGCTCCACGATTACGCACTACGACAAAAATAATATGAGTATCGGAGAACATCATGACTGCAAAAACGATGCGCGCCGCACGCCTGTATGAAGGCGGCAAACCCATGGTCATCGAGCAGTTGCCCGTACCGGGCATTCGTCCAACTGAAGTGCTCGTCAAGATCAAGGCATGCGGGATCGTCCCCAACCTCCACAACATCCTGACAAACTGGGTCAAGTGGTTCCCGCAAAATCCCCTGCCGAAACTGCCGGCGACTTTTGGCCTCGACCCCACAGGGATCATCGAGGCCGTAGGCGAACAGGTCTACGACTTCAAGGTCGGTGACCGGGTCTACGTCAATCCGGGCCGCCACTGTGGTTCGTGTCGAGCCTGTCGTGCGGGCAATACCATCGCCTGCACGGCCTACACCTTCAATGGCTATTTCGGCTTCACGCCAAAAAGCCCGCGCATGTTCGAAGACTATCCCTACGGCGGTCTTTGCGAGTACATCCCTGCGCCGCAATACAGCCTGGTGAAACTGCCCGATAACCTCAGCTTCGAGACTGCCGCGCGACTGGGCTACCTGGGTACCGCCTACAAGGCGATGCTCAAGGCCAATGTCGGGCCTGGCACCGTCCTGCTGATCAACGGCATCAGTGGCACACTCGGCCTGGGTGCTGTCGCACTGGCCCTGGCGATGGGCGTTCGCAAGATCCTCGGCACAGCTCGCAACGCGGAGCTCTTCCAACGCGTGAAAGACCTCGCCGCGCCAGGCCGGATTGAGATCCATACCCTGGGCACGCTGCCAACCAATGAGTGGGTCAATGAAGTGACACACGGTGAAGGTGTCGATGTGGTGATCGATGCCCTGGGCCCAGGCGCCCCTCACGAGACCCTGACCCAAGCCCTCAAATCCATTCACCGCGGCGGTCATCTGGTCAATATCGGTGCTATCGCAGGTGAGGTTCCCATCGATCTGCACTGGATCATGGACAACGACATCCAGATCAGCGGCTCGGCCTGGTTCACCACAGGTCAAGGACAAGCCATGGCGGACATGGTGGAGTCTGGAACGCTGGATCTTTCATTCTTCGAAAACACGGCCTTCAGCCTGGAAAAGGTGAACGACGCGATTACCGGTATCGAAAATCGCCAGGGTGGCTTCAGCAACTACGTGATCTGCCCCTGACATTAACGAAACCCGTTCAACACTACGGCGGGCACCCTGATGCCCGCCCACCGAATCCAGAGAATGCCATGAAAATTCGAAGAGTCGTCACCGGCCTGGATGCCACAGGCCAATCTGTGTTCATCAGCGATGATGTGGCCCCGCGGTCTTGTGCCTTTGAGTCCATTCCCGGCCATGCCATGGCGCACCTGTGGTCCACCGGTTCAACGGCCGGCGCGCAGCAGGACCCCACCCTGGGGCACCCTTCCCTGGTGCCTGGGCCAGGCGAAACCAGTCTGGCAATCTATGATTTTCCGCCGGACACCGTGATGCAGAACCCGACGGATGTCGGACAGATGATCGAGGAATTGGGCGGCGCCCTGCCCGGCTTGTTCGAATGCTTCGAACCGGACCATCCGGGCATGCACACGACGCCGACCATCGACTACGGCATCCTGCTCCAGGGCGAACTCTGGCTGGAGCTGGACAATGGCGAACAAAAACTGATCCGGCCCGGCGAGGTTGTCATCCAGCGTGGAACCCGGCATGCCTGGCGTAACAAGAGCGATCAAATCGCCCGCGCGCTGTTCGTGATGATCGGCACGAAGCGTGACTAGTCGACACACTCTCTCCCACCGAACCTTAGGTGCTCAACATGACCCTGCAGCACATTGCAGTGATTGGCGCCGGCACAATGGGCAGTGGAATCGCCCAAACCTGTGCGGCAGCCGGCCATACGTTATTGCTCATCGATATCCATGAACAGGCGCTCGGCCGGGGCCTGCAAATCGTGCAAAAAAACCTGGACCGGCAAGTTGAAAAAGGGACACTCCTCCCTGCGCAAGCCATTGAGACCCTGCAACGCATCTATACCTCGACCCATTACACCGACCTGGATCAAATGGACGTAGTGATCGAAGCGGCCACGGAGGACTTGTTACTCAAGCGCAAGATCTTGCAGCAGGTTGACACCCATGCTCGCCTGGATTGCCTGATCGCCAGCAACACTTCATCGCTATCGATTACCGAATTGGCGGCGAGTATCAAACACCCGGAACGCTTCATGGGGATTCACTTCTTCAACCCCGTGCCGATCATGGGCCTGGTGGAGCTGATCCGTGGCTTGCAAACCAGCGACGCGACCTGTTCCACCGCCGGGGCACTGATCGAACAGTTGGGCAAGACCGCGATCCACACACAGAATCGCCCGGGCTTCATGGTCAACCGAATCCTCATTCCGATGATCAATGAAGCGATTTTCGTCCTTCAGGAAAACGGCGATGCCCAAGCAATCGACGCGAGCATGCGCCTGGGCTGCAACCAACCGATCGGGCCACTCGCATTGGCTGACCTCATTGGCCTGGATACCGTGCTGGGAATTCTGGACAACCTGCAAACAGGTTTTGGCGATCCGAAATACCGACCTGCCCCGCTGCTCAAAGAGATGGTCGCAGCAGGATTGCTAGGCAAAAAATCCGGACGTGGCTTTCATGTCTACAGCTGAAACTTGCGGCGGGTATGACACGATCCGAGAACGGGCCCTGGAGCTTTTCGTCAGCAAGGGATTCGGACAGGTCAGCATGCGCGAACTGGCTCGCCACGTAGGTATCGCCCCTGGCTCGCTGTACAACCATTTCCCCAGCAAACAAGCCCTGTTGTTCGACCTGATCGAAGAGTTCTACGAAGAACTCCACCTGTTGGTCCAGCAACCTGTGCGGCAACACACCGCTGGACCTCGACCACTGTCGAACCTGATTGCCGCCCACCTGCGCCTGCACCGTGAGCGGCCCCTGCATTTTCGGCTGGCGTTACAGGGTTTCGCCTATCTTGATACCGCCCAGAAGCAACACATCATCCTCAAACGCGGCAGATATGAGCATGCGTTTCTGCGCGCGGTGTTCAGCGATACGTTCAGCGCGCACGAAACAGTTACGGCAGCCGGGCCCATCATCACGCGACTTCTCAACTGCCTGCCGGATTGGCTTGAGGAACGCTCGTTGACTGATGAGGCTTATACCCATCTGGTCGAGCGGCTGATAAGGGGGGCTGTGCAGGAGTGTTCGGCACCTTAGTCTGTACATGTCGACTTGCACGAGGTCGACATTCCACTGGCAGTACAGCATTTGGCTCGAGCAGGACTGGAAACATCTGATCGGCCAGAAGTTGACATCGCTTGCCGGATCACGAAACTTTCAATATTACATGGCATCCGACTGATCAGGCACTGGCCGCTGTTATTGCGCGGAAGTCGGTCTGGCCCGTGGCGCCTATCAGGTAGAGTTCGACCGCATGCCGGCCTCCTCCGGTGGCCAGGCCCTGCGGGAAATGGTCCCGGTGGTGCGCGCCCTGTGGCAAGGCGACTACGCCCATGACGGTGAGATCTGGAAATTCCCCACGTCCACCAGCGTGCCCAAGCCGATCAGCAAACCTCACCCGCCGATGTGGATCGCCGCCCGCGCCCCGGACTCGCACAACTTCGCCGTCGCCAATGGCTGCAACGTGATGGTCACGCCGGGTGCGATTCCCGGCGTTATTCCCTCGCGCAATGGTGTATTCAGCGTCCTCGCCGATCCATGCTGCGCTCGAAAATCGCCCCCTCGATACCCAGCACTTCGCGGGTATCGGCATAGATCCCGACGCCCTTTTCCCAGACATGCTTGATCGATTGATCAGCGCAGCGAATCCGGTAATTGAGTTCGAACGGCTCCTGCCGTGACAAGGCATATTGCACCTCGCGCCAGACGTAATCGGCATCCTGGGCCAGAATCAGGCTGTTGTAGGTGAATTCATGGTTGTCCAACAGCCGCTCCGGTGGATATCCGGTCAGTTGCAGGCAACCGGCACTGACGAATTCCATGGTCCAGTCGCGGTTGTTGCGGCCGCGATAGATCAGCCCCGGCATGCTGTCGAGCAAGCTCATGCTGCTACGCTGGCTGGCCTGCAAGGCAATCTCGCGCCGCTTGTGCGCAGTGATGTCGCCGGCCACCAGATAAAAACCCTGAGACCCGCGCTTCAGGCTGATGTCGAACCAGCGCAGTTCCCCGGAAGGGTGAACAAACCGCAACCGCTGGTTGAACGAGGTTTCAGGACGCCGACGCAATTCATGCAGCGCCTGGCGCCACAACGAACGGTCTTCGTGATGCACATAGTCGATGAGGTTACGTTCCGTACCCGGCAGATCCATCAGCTCGACCCAGGCCAGATTGAAATGGACGATCTGTCCGTTATCGCTCAACTGGAGCAACGCCGCCGGAAAGCGATCCATCAGGTGCAAGGGCAGTGTCTGCCCAAATGCCTCGGCCTGTTCCATCATCTAATGACGCTCCTCGTGTCTCATCGATGTGCCGTTGTGCACCCACGCCGCCAGCTCCAGGCGCGAGTGCAGGTTGAGCTTCTGCAACAGATTTCTCACATAGATTTTGACCGTGCCATCGCTGATCCCCAGTTCCCGGCCGATCTGTTTATTGCTCATGCCAGCGGCGATCAGGGCCAGGGTCTGCCCCTCGCGCTCGGTCAGGTTGCCGGTGTCGAGCGGGGCCGAATCGTACGCAGGCCGGGTCATCGACTCGCCCTGATCGGCCAGCAGCGCAATCAGGGTTGAATCCAGAACGATCGCCCCCTTGTGGCAATTGCGCATGTAGTCCAACAACGCATCAGGCTCGGTTTCCTTGAGCACATAACCACTGGCCCCCAGGCGCAGGGCGGTCAACAGTTCGGCGCGATCCATCGATGCGGTGAGCACCACCACCTGGCAATCGAGGCGCAACTGACGCAGTTCGTCGAGCACCTGCAAACCGCTCAAACCGGGCATGTGCAGATCAAGCAAAACCTGCTGCGGCGCCAGGCTCACGGCCAGGTTGATGCCTTCGCGGCCACTGGCGGCCTGCCCCACCACTTCGAAGTCGTCGCTGGCACCGAACAGCTGTGCCAGTCCCTTGCGGAACAACGGGTGATCATCGATCAGTAATAAGGTCGTGCAGTCCATCGAAACTCCCCTGTGGCAGGTCTTGGTGACGGCGAAGTCCAAGGTGTACGCGGACCCCGTGCGGGCGGATCGCCTCAATGGTCAGTCGGGCGCCGATGCTCGCGGCGCGCTCGCGGATAATCGCCAGGCCGAAATGATTTTCCTCCCCTGAGGCCGGGCTCAGTCCGATGCCGTCATCCTCCACCGAAACAGAAGCATCACCGTCTTGGTTCTGCCGCAACTCGATGCGCACATGCCGCGCATGGGAATGGCGTACCGCATTGGCCAGTGCCTCGCGAATGATCTGCAGAATCTGTAATTCGGTTTCCGGGCTCAAAGCGTCATCAGCCAGGCGATTGTCCAGTTCAAAAACGATGATGCAGCGTCGCGAGAACTCGGCGATAGAATCGGCAAGCGCCTGGCGCAGCGAACGCCCGTCCATGGTCAGACGAGCGCTGGTGATCAGCTCGCGCACCTGACGCTGCAGCTGACTCAAGCCGCCGCACAGTTCCTGCAATACGGCGCTGGCCTGCGCGGGCTCGCCCAACTGCGACTGCAGCGAACGCGCCTGGAACGATAGGTAGCCCAACTGCTGAGCCACCGAATCATGCAGCTCGCGGGCCAGGGCGCCGTGCCGGGATGTAGCCTGTTTGCGCTGTTGTTCACGGGTGTAGCCGCGCAAGCGCACCGTGACGCAGACCGCCTGCGCCGCCTCCTCCACCAACTGGCGCCAGCTTGCGTGGACCGGATGTGGGGTATCGAGCAACAACACCCCTTTGCTCGAATCGTCGCTATGCGGCAAGGCACACAGCAGTCGATGCACGCCCCGTTGCCGGCAAGACCCACAGGCCTGAGCCGCATCCGGCAGTGTCGAGTCACGCCAGGGGCAACGCGCAACGTCCTGACAGCCCTCGAGCAATCCGCGCCGTGCCGGCCCCAGGTCTTCGCCGTCGAGGATCAGATTCAGTCTGCAGGTTGGCAGCAACGCTTCGAAACGATCCAGAAAACCCGACAAGGCACCGTCAGCGTGCACCTGACACAAGGGCAACCCGGCCAGCAGTTTGCGCACGCTGCGCGCCTGCTCGGGGCGGATACGCCCCAACCAGAGCGGCCACCACTGCGGTCGTGTTCGCACTCTCGATAACTCCCCGTCCGGTTGCTCAGCCATGAGTAAAGACCAGCAACTTCCATGCCCCGAACAAGCGTTGCGCAGGGCTTATCTCCAAAGACATAGCCCTTTTTCCGGATTGAGAAGATTTTCCCCATAGGAAAGTATCTTCCCCAACAGGAAACAAACGCCCAATCCAACGCCACCTTTCTCGCGCTTCGACAGACGCGGATCAGCCAGGAAAATCCTCATGACGGATAGACACAGCGCCGCCCCGGACCGACTTCACAGCCTCCCGCGCTATCGCCAGCCGCTGCCTCGTGAAAGCGCCACCCGGCACATCGTGGTCATGCAATCGGCGGCCGCCTGCTCGCCCTTTGCCGGGGAACTGGAACAACCCTTGGTGCTGGATGGCGAGAGCGCCGACTTTTCCCGGCGCCTGCATCAGGTGCTGGTTGGCGCGACCGTCGGCAGCCATCTCTACATCATGGGCGACGAGGCCTTTATCTGGCGCATCCACGGCGAGGCCCGCAGCGCCGGAATGGAAGATGACGAGATCGACATCACCCGCACGATTGCCGGTGCGCGCCGGGTGTATTGCGTGCACTGCGGCCTGACGCAGGTCGCCGGGCCAGAGGCGCTGCTGACTTGCCTCGATTGCGACGTAGGGCTGGAAGTCCGCGAACATTTCTCCCGCCGCCTCGGGGCGTACCTCGGCGTCTGCACCAACCCCGACCAGCCTTATGGCGGAGTCCGGTCATGAGCGCCGCCATCGAAGTGCGGGTCAGCGCAGCGAGAATGCTTACCCCAGTGGTGCGCGAACTCACCCTGCAGGCGTGCGCCGGGCCGCTGCCGGCTTTCTCTCCCGGCAGTCATGTGCAGGTCCACCTGCCACTGGCCGAAGGCAAGCTGCGCAATGCCTATTCACTCACCAGCGACCCGGCGGACAGCCAGCATTACCGCATCGCTGTACGCCTGCAGGAGGCCTCCCGCGGCGGCTCGCATTACCTGCATCGGCAGGTCCAGGTCGGGGACAGGCTGCAGATTTCGCCGCCAGCCAATCTGTTCGCCCTGCACTCGACCGCCAGCCTGCACATCCTGATCGCCGGAGGCATCGGCATCACGCCGTTCATGACCTACATCGCGGCCCTTGAACAACGCCAGGCTCACTTCGAATTGCACTACCTCTGTCGTCCTGGCCTGAGCGATGCCTATGTCGAGGCGTTGCAACAACGGCTGGGATCACGTCTGCACACCTACGCCAGCCGCCCGGACCTGAGCCGGATCCTGCGCGATCGACCACTGGGCAGCCACGTTTACACCTGTGGTCCGCAACCGTTGCTCGATGCGGTTCGGCAACAGGCCAGGGCCCTTGGCTGGCCGCCGGGCCGGGTGCATTGGGAAGCCTTCAATGCCGCACAACCGGGCCAACCCTTCGACCTGGAACTGCTGCGCAGCGGCCAGCGCTTACGCGTCGGCGCCGAACAAAGCCTGCTCGAAGCCCTGGAGTCCGCCGGACTGCAGATCCCCAATCTGTGCCGTGGCGGCGTCTGTGGCCAATGCATCACCCGCCATGTGGCCGGCGACATCGAACACCGCGACAGTTTCCTGAGCTCCGCCGAGCAGGCTGACTTTCTCATGCCTTGTGTCTCCCGCGGCTGCGGCCCTTGCGTTTCGCTGGATCTTTAGGAGTCGACCATGACCATTCAATCAAGCCCCCTGCAGAGTTACCGAGACGACTTCAGTTTTCGCAACAGCCCTACGGCCATCCGCCGTTTTCCCTTCCCCTTCACCGAGGACAGCTACCTGTACTCGGTGAACATCGAACCGGCGATTTCGCGGGACCCAGGCTCGGTTTACCAACACGGGTTCGACATCGACGAACACTACCGTTCGGAAATGGCTGAACGCGCCCTGGTATTGGACAAGGATCCGCGCCGTTACCTGGTGATGCCGCACATGCAAGTGGCAGCCTGGGATGCGTTGCAGATGCTCATGGAACATCTCGCCGTGGATTATCCGCAGTGGTTCTCGCTGGTGCGTGACGCTGATCGCTGGCATTGGCGCAACACGCTGCTGAACATCGATCAGCACTTTGTGTTCGGGGATGCCACCAGCCTGCCCTGCGAACCGTTGGAGTTCATTGGCCGACAGGTACAGGGGGACTTCGCCCTCCTCGATCAACGCGACGGCGATCTGTACATGGACGCCGGCCTGGTCACCAGCCCGGCCGACTGGTCCCTGGCCTTCGACGCCGGCATGAGTTTCAAGCAATGGCATTCACCGGTGCCCATGGCCCACCAGATGGGCATCTTCGACCGCGCGCTGAAGTACCTGCTCAACCTGCAAACGGGGCAGCCGGTGCGGCGCCTGAACTGGACACTGACGATCAATCCGCGCCTGGACTCCTCCCCCGAGACTTTCCATGAATGGGGCGCCGACCGCGGCCGCATCAGCGCCGAAAACGTCGGGCAACAGGTTCACCTGCGGGTCGAGTTGCAAGTGATGGCCCGTCTGCCGCGCAGTAACGCGGTGATGTTCAGCATCCGCACCTACCTGATCAGCATGCAGGAACTGGTCACCCAGCCCGGCTGGGGCTGCCGCCTGCACCGTGTGCTGCGCGACCTGCCCGAGCCGATCGCCGACTACAAGGGCATGAGTCGTTATCGACAGACCCTGGTGGAGTGGCTGAGCCACTTCGATCCGCAAGCCTGACCCCTCACCTACTTTTCCCGACAAGGATCTTCACATGACGCATTCATGGCGTATTTCCGCGCTGGCCGAACGGCACCGCGCACTCGGCTCGAACCTGGAAGACTGGAACGGCATGGGCACTGCCTGGACCTACGACAGCGACCTGGCCGATCACCATCAGGCAATCCGCACCCGGGCCGGGCTGATGGACGTGTCCGGGCTGAAAAAAGTCCACTACGTCGGCCCCCACGCCGAGAGCCTGCTGCAGTGGGCCACCACCCGCGACATCGCCAAGCTCTACCCCGGCAAGTCGGTGTATGCCTCGATGCTCGACGAGGACGGAAAATTCGTCGATGACTGCATCGTCTATCGCACCGGCCCCAACGCTTTCATGGTGGTCCACGGTGCCGGCAGTGGCCACGAAATGCTGGTGCGTTCATCTCAGGGTCGCCAGGTGGCGGTGATGTTCGATGACGACTTGCACGATCTGTCACTGCAAGGGCCGCTGGCGGTGGATTTTCTCGCCGAGCACGTCCCCGGAATCCGTCAGCTGCCCTATTTCCATCACCTGCAAACCCGCCTGTTCGATCGCCCGGTGATGATTTCTCGCACCGGTTACACCGGCGAGCGCGGCTACGAGATCTTCTGCAAGGCCGCCGATGCCCCGGCGCTGTGGGACACGATCCTCGAACAAGGCGCCGGCCTGGGCATCATCCCTTGCGCCTTTACCGCCCTGGACTGGTTGCGGGTGGAAAGCTCGCTGATGTTTTTCCCCTACGACAACTCGCAGATGTACCCCTTCGCCGATCAGAAGGCTGGCGACACCCTGTGGGAAATGGGCCTGGATTTCACCGTTTCCCCGGACAAGCGCGAATTCCGTGGCGCCGAAGAGCACTTCCGGTTGCGCGGCCAGGAGCGCTTCAAGATCACCGGCGTGTTGCTCGAAGGCGTCCGCGCCGCGGAGGCCGGGGACACCTTGTGGCAAGGCAACCAGCAAGTCGGGGTGATCACCTGCGGCATGTATTCGCGCCTGAGCAAGCGCTCCATGGCCATCGCCCGGATGAGCGTCGCCTGCTCGAATCCAGGCGTTGCCCTGCAGGTGCGCGGCAGCCAGGAAAGCGCTGCCGTGACCCACGCCCTGCCCTTCGACGACCCGGAAAAAACCAAGCGCACGGCCAAGGGCTGAGCCTCCAACACTTTATCCAAGGGACCTTCGATGGACACTTCCAGCGAACATTACATTCTCAAGATCAATTGCCCGGCAGCGTCCGGCATCGTTGCCGCGATCACCACCTGCCTGGCCGGACAGCAGTGCTACATCAGCGAGCTGGCGCAATTCGACGACGAGTTCACCGGGCAGTTTTTCATGCGCGCGGTGTTTCGTTTCAACACCGGCGTAACCGGCGATGTCGACGCTCTACGCAAAGGTCTGGGCAACCTGGCCGGCGGCTTCGACATGCAGTGGCAGCTGTTCTGCAGCAGTCAACCGACCCGGGTGCTGCTGATGGTCAGCAAGTTCGACCACTGCCTGACTGACCTGCTGTACCGCCACCGCAAAGGCGAGATGGACATGCACATCACCGCAGTGGTCTCCAACCACCTGGACCTGCGAGCCATGGCCGAACGCGAAGGCATTCGCTTCATCTACCTGCCGATCACCAAGGACAGCAAGGCCAGCCAGGAAGCCGAGTTGATGCGCATCGTCGAGGACACTCAGACCGATCTGGTGGTGCTCGCCCGCTACATGCAGATTCTGTCCGACGGCCTGTGTCAGCAGCTGTCCGGCCGGGCCATCAACATCCATCACTCGTTCCTGCCCGGTTTCAAGGGCGCCAAGCCCTATCACCAGGCCTACGACCGTGGCGTGAAGTTGATCGGCGCCACCGCCCACTACGTCACCAGCGACCTCGACGAGGGCCCCATCATCGAGCAGGAAATCCAGCGCGTCGACCACACCCACCTGCCTGATTCGCTGGTTGCCATCGGCCGCGACACCGAAACCGTCGCCCTTTCCAAAGCCCTGAAATACCACCTGGAACACCGGGTATTCATCAACCAGGACAAGACGGTGATTTTTCGCTGAGCGAGCCTTTTTTCCGAATCACAGCCACGAGAAACGACCATGACCACACGTGTAGCAATCATCGGCGCCGGCCCTTGCGGCATGGCTCAACTGCGGGCATTTCAATCGGCCAGGGACCAGGGAACGCCCATCCCGGAACTGGTCTGCTATGAAAAACAGCAAGACTGGGGCGGCATGTGGAATTACACCTGGCGCACCGGTCTGGATGAAAACGGCGAGCCGGTGCACGGCAGCATGTACCGCTACTTGTGGTCGAACGGCCCGAAGGAATGCCTGGAGTTCGCCGACTACACCTTCGAAGAACATTTTGGCCGTCCCATCGGCTCCTACCCGCCACGGGAGGTGCTCTGGGACTACATCAAGGGCCGCGTAGAAAAAGCCGGGGTTCGCGACTACATCCGTTTCAACAACGTGGTGCGCCAGGTCACCTTTGACGAAGAGACTCGCCGCTTCACAGTGGTCGCCCACGACCATGGCAGCGATACCCAGACCTCGGAAGAGTTCGACTATGTGATCAACGCCTGCGGGCACTTTTCGACGCCGATGATGCCGTACTTCCCCGGATTCGAGCAGTTCGGCGGGCGCATCCTGCACGCCCATGATTTCCGCGATGCGCTGGAATTCAAGGGCAAGGATCTGCTGATCGTCGGCAGCAGCTATTCTGCCGAAGACATCGGCTCCCAGTGCTACAAATATGGCGCCCGCAGCATCACCAGTTGCTACCGCACCGCCCCCATGGGCTATGACTGGCCGGCCAATTGGGAAGAAAAACCGCTGCTTCAGCGCCTGGAAAAAAATCGCGCGTACTTTATCGACGGCACCCACAAGCACATCGATGCGGTGATCCTGTGCACCGGCTACAAACATCACTTCCCCTTCCTGCCGGACGAACTGCGCCTCAAGACCGACAACCGGCTATGGCCGATGAACCTGTACAAGGGCATTTTCTGGGAGCCCAACCCGCAGCTGATCTACCTCGGCATGCAGGACCAGTGGTACTCGTTCAACATGTTCGACGCCCAGGCGTGGTACGCCCGCGACGTGATCCTGCAACGCATCGCCCTACCCGACCAGGCACAAAGGGCCGCCGATAGTCAGCAATGGCATGCCCGTGAACAGCAGCTTGAAACCAACCAGCAGATGTTCGAATACCAGGGCGCCTATATCCAGCAACTGGTGGACGCCACCGACTACCCGAACTTCGATATCGCCGCGGTCAACGACACCTTCCTGCACTGGAAGCACGACAAGGCCCACAACATCATGGGTTACCGCGACAAGTCCTACCGATCGCTGATGACTGGTACCCAGTCGCCACCCCACCACACGCCCTGGCTGCATGCCCTTGACGACTCCATGGCGGCGTACCTCGCTGAACCGCCGATGTCCGTCAAGTCGATCGGTTGACCCGGGAGCCTCACCATGAACGCACCTCGTGTTTCCAGCCCGCGGGAGCCCGGACTCTTTGCCCGGGCCCCGGCCCTGGAGCGCTATCGGGTGGCCGCTGGCGGCCTGACCCTTGTCGCGCTACAGCCCGGCGACAGCCTGCAAGTGATCGATCTCGAAGGCCGGCAACCTTGCGAATTGTTGGCCGTGGACAGGCTCGGTCGCAGCGCCTTGGCAGCCTGGGCACTGAGCGGCTCGACGGCCTGCGGATTTATCGGCGCACGGCTCACCGAACCGACCTTGCAGGCTCGGCGCATCTGCCAGGCGTTGAGCCGACGCGGGATTGACCCGCAACACCTGCCCAGCGCCGCGTCACTCTGGGACGAGGACAACCCCGCCGACTTCAGCCGCCACTTCGTCGCCAGCGATGAGCTACTGGTGATCATCGCGGCGCCCGCCGGACCGACCGCCGTTGACCGGCAATACCGGCCTAGCGAACTCAGGTCATGGGTGACACGGGCCAATCCCTCGCCCCTGCTACTCCCCGCGCTGCCAGAACCGTTGGGCGAATTAATTGACGAGTTCACCATTGGCGCCGGCACCGCCCACAGTTACACCGTCGCCAAAGGGCAGTACGTGCAGGTGCTGGACGTCGCCGGCCGCCAGTGCTCGGACTTCGTCGCCCTGGACCGGAGGGCACTGGATCGCGGCCAGGAACTGGACCTGGACCAGACCGTGACCCGCACCCTGAACGGCAGCGCCTACCCGGCACCGGGGCTGTTCTCGAAGTTTTTCGACCGACAGATGCAGCCGATGCTGGAGGTGGTGCGTGACACCGTCGGCCGCCACGATTCCTTCGCCCTGGCCTGCGCCGCGCGCTATTACGAGAGCCATGGCTACTTCGGGCACGACAACTGCAGCGACAACCTCAACCGAGTGCTCGCGCCCCATGGGGTCAAGGCCCGTAATGGCTGGCCGGCGATCAATTTCTTTTTCAATACCGGGATCGACGCCCACCAGCAGATGACGTTGGACGAGCCCTGGTCGCGTCCCGGCGATTACGTGCTGCTGCGGGCCATGACCGATCTGCTGTGTGGCAGCACCTCGTGCCCGGATGACATCGACCCGGCCAACGGCTGGAACCCGACCGATATCCATGTCCGCATCTACAGCGAAAAGGAGCGTTTTTCCATCGCCATGAGCACTCGAACGACGGCCGATGCCGACCCGATTCTGACCCGTGAGTCCGCGTTCCACTCACGCACCAGCGCCTTGACCGGCAGCTTTACCGACTACCGCAATTGGTGGCTGCCGCTGCGCTACGACGGCTATGGCGCCATCGAGGAATACCTCGGTTGCCGCGAACGTGTCGCAGTGATGGACCTGACCGCCCTGCGCAAATTCGAAATCATCGGCCCCGACGCCGAAGCCCTGCTGCAGTACTGCCTGACCCGGGATGTGCGGCGCCTGGCGGTCGGTCAAGTGGTGTACTCGGCGATGTGCCACGAACACGGCGGCATGCTCGACGACGGCACCCTGCTGCGCCTGGGCCCGGACAATTTCCGCTGGATCTGCGGCGAGGATTACGCCGGGGTCTGGCTACGCGAGCAGGCGCAAAAGCTCGGCATGAAGGTCTGGGTCAAATCCGCCAGCGAGCAGATTCACAACCTGGCCGTCCAGGGCCCGATGAGTCGTGAACTGCTCAAACAGATGGTCTGGACCCCACCGACCCAACCGAGCCTGGAGACCCTGGGCTGGTTCCGTTTCCTGGTGGGCCGCCTGGACGGTTACGACGGCTGCCCGCTGATGATCTCGCGCACCGGCTACACCGGCGAGTTGGGCTACGAAGTCTGGTGCCAGCCCGAGGATGCCGAGCAGGTCTGGGACCGGATCTGGCAACTGGGCCAACCCTTGGGCCTGGTGCCGCTGGGCTTGGAAGCGTTGGACATGCTGCGCATCGAAGCCGGGCTGATTTTCGCCGGCTACGAGTTCAACGACCAGACCGATCCGTTCGAGGCCGGTATCGGCTTTTCCGTGCCGCTGAAAAGCAAAACCGACGATTTCATCGGCCGGGATGCGCTGTTGCGGCGCAGCGCCCATCCCGCTCACAAACTGGTGGGCCTGCAACTGAGCGGCAATGAAGGCGCCCACCACGGCGACCCGGTGTACCGCGGCCGAGCCCAGGTCGGGGTCATCACCAGTGCCTGCCGCTCGCCGCTGCTGGCCAGCAATATCGCGCTGTGCCGGGTCGACGTGGCCTGCGCCGACGTCGGCACGACGCTTGAGATCGGCAAAGTCGATGGCCTTCAGAAGCGCATCAGCGCCACGGTCACCGCAGCGATTTTCTACGACCCGGACAAGAGCCGGGTACGCAGTTGATCGATCACACGAGCCTGTGCGTCACCCGACCTTGACTGCCCCACTACCACTCTACTCAGACATGGGAATACGAAGATGGAAGCGACTACGTTCGAGGCCGTACCGCAGGCCGCCAGCTCAGTGGGCAGCTTGCACCGCAAGATCGATTGGCGCGGGGCGTTCTGGGTCGCCAGTGGCGTGCCCGCGCTGGTGCTGTTCTCTATCGGAGCGATTGCCGCCACCGTAGGCAAACCGGCCTGGATCGTCTGGATCGTGTCGATCCTGTTCGGGTTCATCCAGGCCTTCACCTATGCCGAAATCGCCGGGCTGTTCCCGCACAAATCCGGTGGTGCCTCGGTCTATGGCGCGGTCGCCTGGGTGCGCTACAGCAAGCTGATCGCACCGGTCTCGGTGTGGTGCAACTGGCTGGCCTGGTCGCCGGTGCTGTCGATCGGTTCAGGGCTGGCAGCCGGTTACATCCTCACCGCGCTGTTTCCCGCTGATGCGCTGATCAACACCTGGCAACTGACCCTGCTTGACCTGGGCTGGATCAAGAGTGGCCTGTCGCTGCGGATCAACGCGACGTTCGCCATCGGCCTGTTGATTTTACTGACGGTGTTCGCCGTGCAGCATGGCGGTATCTTGCGCTCGGCACGCCTGACCCTGGTGCTTGGCGTGACCTCGCTGATTCCACTGTTGCTGGTGGGTGTGGTGCCGTTGTTCACCGGGGATTCAGCCCAAGCCAACTTCCTGCCCCTGTACCCGCTGGCCCATGATGCGGCCGGGCAAGTGATCGACGGGCCTTGGGATATTTCCGGATGGTCATTGATGGCCGGAGGCCTGTTCATGGCCGCGTGGTCCACTTACGGCTTCGAAACCGCAGTGTGCTATACCCGGGAATTCAAGGACCCCAAGCGTGACACCTTCAAGGCCATTTTTTACGCCGGCCTGCTGTGCATTCTGGTGTTCACCCTGGTGCCCCTGGCGTTTCAAGGCAGCCTGGGACTCGGGCAACTGGTGACCCCGGCGGTGCTCGATGCCAGCGGCGCGGTGGTTACACCGGCGGTCTACAGCGGACTGTTGTCGCCGGCGATCTACAGCGGCATGGGCGTCGGCCAGGTGATGGCGGACAGCATCGGCGGCGGCAAACTGGTCGCCAACATCGTGCTGATCATGCTGGTCCTGGCCACCCTGCTGGCGATCATGACTTCGATGTCCGGCTCGTCGCGCACCTTATATCAAGCGTCGGTGGATGGCTGGCTGCCGAAGTACCTGGGCCGCACCAATGAACATGGCGCGCCCACCGCCGCGATGTGGACCGACCTGTCGTTCAACCTGCTGCTGTTGCTGATGTCCGACTATGTCTTCGTGCTCGCCGCGTCCAACGTCAGCTACATCATCTTCAACTTCCTCAACCTCAATGCCGGCTGGATCCATCGCCTGGACCGTCCCGACTGGATACGCCCGTACAAGGCCCCGACCGTGCTGTTGGTCGCGGGTGGCGTACTGAGTTTCGTCAACCTGGCGTGTATGGGGCTGGGCGCCGATATCTGGGGCGCCGGCACCCTGTTGACCGGCCTGTTGCTGGCGTTGTTGATTCTTCCGGTGTTCTGCTTCCGCCACTATGTGCAGGACAAGGGACGCTTCCCCGAGACCATGCTCAGCGATCTGTACATTCAGACCGATGCCGGTCAAAAACGCGCCGGCTGGTTGCCTTATGCCACGCTGATCGCGGGCGTACTGGTGGTGTACGGTTGCCATCAACTGGTAGCCTGAGCGCCCTTGCCAGCGGGTCTCTGACGGATCATCGGGGCGCAACGACGCCTCGATGATCACTTCGCCCCCTATCAATCAAGACCACGGTGACTCTTTTGATCAGCACCCCCCCTGCACTTGCCCGTGTTATCGACGGCAAAGCCATCTCTGTCCAGGTTCTCGACGAAGTTCGAGAAGAGGTTCTGCTCTTGGCCGGACAGCAGATTTACCCCGCCCTGGCCGTGCTGCTCGTTGGTGAAGACCCGGCCAGCGAGGTCTATGTGCGCAATAAATTACTGCGGGCCAAGGACGTCGGGATCCGCTCCCTTGAATACCGTCTGCCGGAAACCGCCAGCCAGGTGCAAATACTGGAACTGATTGCGCAGCTCAATGCCGATACCACGGTGAACGGCATCCTGGTGCAGCTGCCATTGCCGGTCCATGTCGACGAAGGAGCGGTGATCCATGCCATTGCTCCGATCAAGGACGTGGACGGTTTTCATCGCGAAAACGTTGGCGGCCTGGTGCAAGGCATCGACGTCCTGACACCCTGCACACCCAGTGGCTGCATGCGCCTGCTGCACGAAACCTGTGGTGATGTGAGCGGCTTGCACGCCGTGGTCGTCGGGCGTTCGAACATCGTCGGCAAACCCATGGCGACCTTGCTGCTGCAGGCTCACTGTTCGGTCAGCGTGGTGCACTCACGCAGCGTCGATGCCCCGGCGTTGTGTCGACTGGCCGATATCGTCGTCGCGGCAGTGGGCCGTCCTGGGCTGATCGATGCCAGTTGGCTCAAGCCTGGAGCGGTGGTGATCGATGTCGGAATCAATCGTGTTACTGACGAATCCGGCAGCCATCTGGTGGGCGATGTCGACTACGCCAGTGCGCGCACCGTCGCCCGTGCGATCACGCCGGTTCCGGGAGGTGTGGGGCCCATGACCATTGCTTATCTGCTGAAGAACACCCTGATCGCCAGTCAATTGCAGCGTGCGGCCCAGGCCCGTGAGCAGAAATCCGCCAGCCATCTGGCTGAGATTTGAGCACCACGAAAACGGCCCACTCGAAGGTGGGCCGTGTCGTTGAACAGTAACGATCAGTGGTTGTAGGCACGCTCATTGTGCTCGGCCAGGTCCAGTCCCATCTCCTCCACCGACTCATCGGCGCGCAAGCCGATCACCGCGTTGATGACCTTGAGAATGATCCAACTGATGGCGAAGCAGTACACCGTCGTCAGCAACACGCCCTTGATCTGCGCCACGACCTGAGCGCCCATGCTCACGCCTTCCACCAACCCGCCCAGGGACGGCACGCAGAACACGCCGGTCAACACCGCGCCAATCATTCCGCCGATACCGTGCAAGCCGAACACGTCAAGGCTGTCGTCATACCCGAAGCGGCGCTTCAGCACCGTGACGCTCAAGTAGCAGAACACCCCGCACAGCAGACCGATGGCCAACGCGCCGCCGACGCCCACATACGCACACGCCGGAGTAATGCCGACCAAACCGGCCAAGGCACCGCTGGCCAGGCCCAAAGCACTCGGCTTGCCGACCTTGAACCACTCGGTGAACATCCAGCCGAGAACCCCGGCGCAGGCACCCAGTTGCGTATTGAGCATGACAATGCCCGAAGTGCCATTGAGACCGCCACCGGAACCGATGTTGAAGCCGAACCAGCCCACCCAGAGCATCGCCGCGCCGGCCATGGTCAGGCTCAGGTTGTGGGCTGGCATCGGCGTGTTCTGATAGCCCTTGCGCTTGCCGAGAATCAGGCACGCCGCCAATGCAGCGACGCCGGCATTGATATGCACCGCAGTGCCACCGGCAAAATCGAGAACGCCCCAGTTATGCATCAAAGCGCCCGCACCACCCCAAACCATATGCGCCACTGGGGCATACACCAGGGTGAACCACAACGCCATGAACCACAGCGCTGCCGAGAACTTCATGCGCTCGGCGAATGCACCGGCAATCAGCGCCGGGGTGATGATCGCGAAGGTCATCTGGAAGGTCACGAACACGCCTTCCGGGATGTCGCCGACCAGGCTTTCCGGGGTCATGCCCGCCAGAAACGCCCGGTTCAAACCACCGACGAAACTGTTGAACGTCACCTGCCCCTCAATCATGCCGGTGCTGTCGACCACCATGCTGTAGCCATAGATCACCCACAGCACGCCGACCAGGCCGGCGATGCCGAAGCACTGGGTAAACAGCGAGAGCATGTTTTTCGCCCGCACCAGACCGCCGTAAAACAAGGCGAGACCCGGTAGACACATAAACAGCACCAGCACCGCGGCAGTAACCATCCAGGCGGTGCTGCCGGTGTTCAAGGTGGGGGCGTCGGCTGCCTGGGCGAGCGGCGCGAGCGCGCTGGCCGCCAATAAGCCAAGAAGGGATTTGCCGAGAAGACGATTGACCATGTTCAAAGCTCCTGCGAAGAAAGGTGGGTGTCGGGCAGCGAGCAATAAAGAATGAGATACGGGCCTTTTCGGCCTCTCGAATATAAATGCCATGGACAGGACTTGTGGGAGCAAGCCTGCTCGCGATAGCGGTGGGTCAACTTGCATCGGTTTTGACTGTGCCACCTTCATCGCGAGCAAGCTCGCTCCCACAAGGGATTTGTGGCGTGCGCAATGTAAGTGAACGCCCCGAAAAATTGTGGGAGCGAGCTTGCTCGCGATGAAGGTGGCACAGTCAAAACCGATGCAAGCTGACCCACCGCTATCGCGAGCAAGCTCGCTCCCACAAGGGATTAGCGGCGGACACAACGCCTGTGAGCACCGCAAAAAACTGTGGGAGCAAGCCTGCTCGCGATAGCGGCAGCAGCCCCATCCCTGTCCAACCGCCAGAATTAATCCCCGCTTAACCTTCTTGCGGTCTATTCCCTCCAATGTCGACGCTCGCTGCTCGTTCACTGTCATGGTCAGCGTGTAGACTTCGGTACATCCGATCGCGCGCCGGGTGTCGCGAGGCTGCGCGTCGATCCATGTAGACAAAGGGAAACGCAATGAGTGAGGAAATGATGCGGCTAGGCCGTGAGCGGCGCTATCTGGTGTTGCTGGGGCTGATCTGCCTGGCGCTGATCGGCGGCGCGCTGTACATGCAGGTGGCCCTCGGCGAGGCACCGTGCCCGCTGTGTATCTTGCAACGCTATGCGCTGTTGCTGATCGCAATCTTCGCCTTCATCGGCGCCGCCATGCGCACCCGCCGCAGCCTGACGATCTTCGAAGGCCTGGTGGTGCTCTGTGCCCTGGCCGGTGCCGGTGTGGCAGGGCATCACGTGTACACCCAGTTCTTCCCCGCGGTCAGTTGCGGCATCGACGTATTGCAACCGATTGTCGATGACCTGCCGCTGGCGAAGATCTTCCCGCTGGGTTTCCAGGTCGATGGCTTTTGCTCCACGCCCTACCCACCGATCCTGGGCCTGTCCCTGGCGCAATGGGCGCTGGTGGCCTTCGTGTTGACGGTGGTGCTGGTGCCGTTGCTGGTGTCGCGTAACCGCAAACCGCTTCGCTGAAACGCCTCGATGAAACGCCCCGGTTCTCTCCTGGAGAGCCGGGGCGTTTTACGTTTCACGCTCAAGACGGAGCGTCCTTGATCCGAGGCAAGAATGACCTGCGGCAATGTGCGACACGTTGTCACATATCTTGCGGCGCTCAGCCTTTGCGAGAGAGATAACGCACGCTTTCCTGTAACAAAAAAATGTCTGGTTTCGCAACTGGCGTATCGCCTGCAGCAGGCATTTTTAACAGCGACGCGTCAGGCGCCGAAGGCCCCGAAAACTGGGCGCTTGTCGGGCAAAAAACCTCTTGATGATCCTCTCGAGCTGTCTAAATCGGGCGTAGTAGACCTACGTTTTTTGGGGTTCTTGTTGAGAATGAATTTCGATAACATGCTGGCCCGTTGCAATATCGGCAAGAGATTGTTGCCGGATCGGATAAAAATTATTTCGGGATGAGACATGGTCTACAGCGCGTCACCTCACTACAATCGCCCGCACCGATTTTCCGACCCGGCTCAGGCTTGAGCATGAGAGTGGTCGAAGGGCGCCAGCGCCCCATGCGACCCCAGGTGTCGGTGCCTCCAACTACCCGCACCAAATGGAATTGGGCTTGAACTAGGCCTTTTGACCAACGAATAAGAACTCACTGCTGGCCCGGGATGTGTCGAACAGCCGCTGACGTTCGATGGGCAGCCCTTATTCAATCCAAGAAATGCCAACCCTTGGCAGGGTGAAGTGTTGGCGATCAAAACCCAACTGCATTGCGCAAGCTGCTTTAGAGGTCGTGAGATGAGTAAAAACAGGTACCCCCGATTACTAGGCTTGTTGCCGCTGCTCGGCACGTTGCTGCTGGGAGGCTGCAACATGACCTTGCTCGATCCCAAGGGCCAGGTCGGCCTGGATGAACGAAACCTGATCATCACCGCCACACTGCTGATGTTGCTGGTCGTCGTGCCGGTCATCGTCATGACCTTCCTGTTCGCCTGGAAGTACCGCGCAACCAACACCAAGGCCACCTACACGCCGAAATGGTCGCATTCGACCAAGATCGAAGTGGCGGTGTGGACGATTCCAGTGCTGATCATCATTGCCCTGGGTTACATCACCTACAAGTCGACCCACGCCCTGGACCCGTATCGTCCGCTGGATTCGGACGTCAAGCCGATCACCATTGAAGTGGTTTCGATGGACTGGAAATGGCTGTTCATCTATCCGGAACAAGGCATCGCCACCGTCAACAAGATCGTGTTCCCGGCCCACACGCCGATCAACTTCAAGGTCACCTCCGACACCGTGATGAACTCGTTTTTCATCCCGGGCCTGGGCGGCCAGATCTACGCGATGGCGGGCATGCAGACCAAGCTGCACCTGATCGCCAACCAGAACGCCGAACTCGACGGTATCTCCGCCAACTACAGCGGCGCGGGTTTCACCGGCATGAAGTTCAAAGCGACCGCCACCACCCAGGAAGAATTCGACGCCTGGGTCAACGATGTGAAGAAGGCACCTAAACAGCTTGAAAAAGCTGAATACGAAGCCCTTTCCAAGCCGAGCCAGAACAACCCAGTCGAACTCTACTCGTCAGTCACGCCGAACCTGTTCCAGACCATCATCGACAAGTATGAAGGGATGAATCCGGGCAAGCCGATGCACCACGAGAAGAACGAGAAGGAAGTGGCTCACAACATGGAAGGGATGGACATGAGCTCGCATTCAGCTGCCGGGGCAGAGGAGTAAACGATGTTTGGTAAATTAAGTTGGGAAGCGATCCCGTTCCACGAGCCGATTGTCATGGTGACCCTCGCCATCATCGCGCTCGGTGGTCTGGCATTGTTTGCAGGCATCACTTACTTCAAGAAGTGGACCTACCTGTGGACCGAGTGGCTGACATCGGTCGACCACAAGAAAATCGGCGTGATGTACATCATCGTCGCCATGATCATGCTGCTGCGCGGTTTTGCCGACGCCATCATGATGCGTACCCAGTTGGCCATGGCCACCGAGGGTTCGCCTGGCTACCTGCCGCCTGAACACTATGACCAGATCTTCACCGCCCACGGTGTGATCATGATCATCTTCATGGCGATGCCGTTCTTCACCGGCCTGATGAACCTTGCAGTGCCGCTGCAGATCGGCGCCCGTGACGTGGCCTATCCGTTCCTGAACTCCCTGAGCTTCTGGCTGCTGGTGTCCGGCGTGGTGCTGATCAACCTGTCCCTGGGCGTTGGCGAATTCGCCAAGACCGGCTGGGTGGCCTATCCGCCGCTGTCGGGCTTGCAATACAGTCCGGGCGTGGGGATGGATTACTACATCTGGGCGCTACAGCTTTCCGGATTGGGTACGACGCTGACGGGGGTCAACTTCCTCGCCACCGTACTGAAGATGCGTACGCCAGGCATGAAGCTGATGGACATGCCGATCTTCACCTGGACCTGCACCTGGGCCAACGTCCTGATCGTCGCTTCCTTCCCGATCCTGACCGCTACCCTGGCTTTGCTGACGCTTGACCGCTACATGGATTTCCACATTTTCACCAATGAACTGGGTGGAAATCCGATGATGTACGTCAACCTGTTCTGGGCCTGGGGTCACCCCGAGGTGTACATCCTGATCCTGCCGGCGTTCGGGATTTTCTCCGAAGTCATCTCGACCTTCTCCGGCAAGAAGCTGTTTGGCCACCACTCGATGATCTACGCTTCCGGCGCGATCTCGGTACTGGGCTTCATGGTCTGGCTGCACCACTTCTTCACCATGGGTTCGGGTGCCAGCGTCAACGCCTTCTTCGGCCTGGCGACGATGCTGATCTCGATCCCGACGGGTGTGAAGCTGTTCAACTGGCTGTTCACCATCTACCAAGGCCGCCTGCGTTTCACCAGCCACGTGCTGTGGACGCTGGGCTTCATGGTGACCTTCGCCATCGGCGGCATGACCGGTGTACTGCTGGCCATTCCGGGTGCTGACTTCGTCCTGCACAACAGCCTGTTCGTGATCGCGCATTTCCATAACGTGATCATCGGCGGCGCCGTGTTCGGCTACATCGCCGGCTTTGCGTTCTACTTCCCGAAAGCGTTTGGCTTCAAGCTGCACGAAGGTTGGGGCAAGGCTGCGTTCTGGTTCTGGATCTCCGGCTTCTTTGTCGCGTTCATGCCGCTCTATGCACTGGGCTTCATGGGTATGACCCGTCGCCTGAACGCCACCACCAACCCTGAGTGGGTGCCGTACCTGTACGTCGCCATGTTCGGTGCGGTGATGATCGCTGTCGGCATCGCCTGCCAGTTGATCCAGTTGTATGTCAGCGTGCGCGACCGCAACAAGCCAGAGAACATGTGCGAACACGGCGACCCGTGGAATGCCCATACCCTGGAATGGTCGACCTCTTCGCCACCGCCGTTCTACAACTTTGCCGTACTGCCAAAAGCAGACGTCATCGACCCGTTCACCGAAGCCAAGGAAGCCGGCACCGCGTACCAGGCTCCGACCAAGTACGAGCCGATCCACATGCCTAACAACACCGCCACCGGTGTGGTCATGGGCGCGCTGTTGACCGTGTTCGGTTTCGCGATGATCTGGCACATCTGGTGGCTGGCCATCGCCAGCCTGGTCGGCACCGTGGTGTATTTCGTGATCCATGCCGCCCGTGACGATCAGGGCTACATGGTGCCGGTGGATGTCATCGAACGCATCGAAGCCGAGCAGCACAAGCGCCTGGTAGCGGCCGGGAAAGTTCCCGCCACCGCCACCCGTGTTGAAACCTCGTTGGAACAGGCTTAAACCATGTCGAACTTAGTGACCAATGTTGGACACGCCCATGGTCATGACCATGGGCACGATGACCATCACCACGACTCGGGCGAGATGACCGTATTCGGTTTCTGGCTCTACCTGATGACCGACTGCATTCTGTTTGCGTCGATCTTCGCGGTATACGCGGTGCTGGTTAACAACGTCGCCGGTGGCCCGTCGGGCCACGACATCTTCGAACTGCCGTACGTACTGGGCGAAACCGCTCTGCTGCTGTTCAGCTCGATCACCTACGGCTTCGCCATGCTGGCGTTGTTCAAGGGCAAGAAAAACCAGGTCCTGGGCTGGCTGGCCATGACCTTCCTGTTCGGTGCCGGCTTTATTGCCATGGAGATCAACGAGTTCCACATCCTGATCGCCGAAGGCTACGGTCCTAGCCGCAGTGGCTTCCTGTCCGGGTTCTTCACCCTGGTCGGCACCCACGGTCTGCACGTGACCAGCGGCCTGATCTGGATGGCGATCATGATGTATCAGGTCCAGAAAAACGGCCTGACCGCCACCAACAAGACGCGCCTGAGCTGCCTGAGCCTGTTCTGGCACTTCCTGGACGTGGTGTGGATCTGCGTATTCACCGTTGTTTATCTGATGGGGACCTTGTAAATGGCTAACGCACATTCCCATGATGGCCATGACGCCGGCCACGGCAGCGTCAAGTCCTACGCCATCGGTTTCATCCTGTCGGTGATCCTGACCGTCATCCCGTTCGGCCTGGTGATGTACCCGTCGCTGCCCAAGAGCCTGACCCTGTGGATCATCCTGATCTTCGCCGTGGTCCAGGTATTGGTGCACCTGGTGTACTTCCTGCACCTGGACCGCTCCGCCGCCCAACGTAACAACGTGGTCGCGTTTGTCTTTGCCGCGATCGTGATTGTCCTGCTGGTTGGCCTGTCGTTGTGGATCATGTTCAGCATCCACACCAACATGATGGCGCACTGAGGAAAGTCCGGATGTCCCTGAAGCACTTTATCCAAATCACCAAGCCGGGGATCATTTTCGGTAACGTGCTTTCTGTGGCAGGCGGGTTTTTCCTGGCCTCGAAAGGGCATGTCGATCTGGCCATCTTCCTGGCGGCGATGATCGGCACTTCCCTGGTGGTGGCGTCCGGTTGCGTGTTCAACAACTGCATCGACCGCGACATCGACATCAAGATGGAACGCACCAAGAATCGGGCGCTGGTCCAAGGCCTGATTCCGGTGCAACTGGCCCTGGCATTCGCCACGGTGCTGGGTGTGGCCGGGGTGGCGCTGCTGTATTGGGTCGCCAATCCGTTGGCGGCGTTGTTCGCGGTGATCGGTTTTGTCATCTACGTCGGCCTCTACAGCCTGTACCTCAAGCGCAAGTCGGTCCACGGCACGCTGGTGGGCAGCCTGTCGGGGGCGATGCCGCCGGTGATCGGCTACGTGGCGGTGAGCAACAGCTTCGACATGGCGGCGCTGACGCTGCTGGTGATGTTCAGCCTGTGGCAGATGCCGCATTCCTACGCCATCGCGATCTTCCGCTTCAACGACTACCTGGCGGCCTCGATTCCGGTGCTGCCGGTCAAGCGCGGTATCCGCGTGGCCAAGAAGCACATCCTGCTCTACATCCTGGCCTTCCTGGTGGCGACCTTGATGCTGACCTTCAGCGGCTACGCCGGCATGAGCTACCTCGCCGTCGCCGCCGCCATGGGCATGTACTGGCTGTACATGGCCTGGACCGGCTACAAGGCGGTGGATGACACGGTCTGGGCACGCAAGCTGTTCGTGTTCTCGATCTTCACCATCACCGCCCTGAGCGTCATGATGTCCCTGGACTTCAAAGTGCCGAGTGAGCTGCTGCTGACGTACGCGCCTTAAGCTTCAAATGCTGCAAAAAAAGCCCCGCCTTCGAGAGAAGCGCGGGGTTTTTTCATGGACGTTGCCCTGGCTGCCGATGTTCCTGTGGGAGCGAGCTTGCTCGCGATAGCGGTGGTTCAGCCTGCATGAGTGCTGAATATGACGGCCTCATCGCGAGCAAGCTCGCTCCCACAAGGGTTGCGGAGTATCTGTTATTGCCTTATGAATGCTGGTCGGTTTTGGATGTTCGCTATCTCTGATAAGCAAGGACGAGTTGGAAAACCTGACCTCCGAGCAAGAGAAGATGCTCAAGCGCGCCATAGAAGCTGAGTTGAAAGTGCGAGGTACCTTATGAAAAAACGTGATCTGTTTGCCGAGATGATACAAGGCGTCGAGGAGATGGCCGCTCACCGGGAGGGCAAGATCACCCTTCGTCAGCTGTCGATCGAGGATAAACCGGTTCCCGAGGTGTCGGCTCGGGAAATCGTGGCGTTGCGCGACAAGCTCCATATGTCTCAGGCCGTTTTCGCCAAGAGCATCAGGACCAGTCCTGGCACCCTTAGGAACTGGGAGCAGGAGAAGTCCAAACCCAACGCCCAGGCGGCTCTTCTGATCAGGTTGGTCGAGAAGTTTCCAGACATGGTCGAGCGGCTCGGCGCTGTTTGAGGAACTCATATCTCTCCCATGAAAAAGCCCCGCCTTCGAGAGAAGCGCGGGGCTTTTTCATGGGGGTTGCGGGCTGCCGATGTTCCTGTGGGAGCGAGCTTGCTCGCGATGGCGGTGGTTCAGCCTGCATGAGTGCTGAATGTGCCGGCTTCATCGCGAACAAGCTCGCTCCCACAGTGGCCTCGGGTGAGGCTTATTGCTGGGCGATGCTGTAGCCGTCGAAGGCTTTCTGCTGTTGCAACGCAGTGACGATGCCTTTGCGGGTGGCCGGTTGTTCGGTGCCGTCGTTGTCCAGGAAGGTTTCGCTTTCCAACTCGGCTTCGTCGCCTTCGCCTACGAAGTTGAAGCCCAGGAACTCGAAGGCTTCGCGGTCGACGTTCGGCTTGGAGCGTGGTGTGCGCAGGGGCAGGGTGACGCTGATGCCGTCCTTGCTGATGACAAACACTTCGGCTTCCTTCTTGCGCGAGGCCTTGCCCTTGCTGCCGCTTGGGTTGCTGATGGCCTGATGGGTCTGGTTCAGTACTTTCAGGGCCAGGCCGTAGACCAGTTCCTGGAACGATGGGTCGTCCTTGTAGCTGGAGAGGATGCGGCTGATCGGGAAGCGGCTGCTCAGGTCTTCCAGGGCCGCGAAGTCAGCGGCTTCGGCGTCCTTGAGCTGTTTGAGCTGGCCCATCAGTTCGTAGGCCTTGTCGTCGTCGAAGGCATCGTGGGCCTGACGGATGGCGTTGCGCAGTTCGCGGATCTGGTCGCTTTCGCGGTTCGACTGGAACGCATCGAGGACCATTTCGCTGATGGTTTTGGCCTGGGGCAGATGCTGTGAAAGATTGATGGAGTTTTCGTATTCCGCTTTGGACGACAGGGTGACTACGGATTCAGCGGTGTTGGAATCGGACATTGAAATTTCACTACTTCTGTTAGCGGGATGAGGCGAGAAAGGCATTGAGCTTTTTTCCGGTCGCCTAATCTATTGGACCCGAGCGGTGTTGTCACGGTCGGACCGGCAGCAACTGACCATTTGTTGCCGGTGACGGCTTTGCGTCTTGCATCAGGCCCATCAAGCGCAACGCGTCGGCGGTCGCAGCGCCACTGGCGGTGTTGTCGAAGATGCACCAGGTCGGGGTACCGTTCATTCGCAAATCACATTCTTGCCCGCCATCTTGGAGCGATACAGCGCCTGGTCTGCCCGGTGCAGCAACGCCGAGTGCTGTTCATCCTCCAAGCGCTGCACCACGCCAAAACTCATGGTGATCTGGAAGTCGCCCACCGGCAGCAGGTCGGACAGGCCACGACGAATGCTTTCCGCCAGCAGGCGGGCGTCGGCCAGGGTGGTGTTGGGCAAGATCATGATGAATTCGTCGCCGCCCCAGCGCACCAGCAGGTCACTGCCGCGCTCGCAGCGCTTGACGCTCTGTACCACTTGCACCAGCGCTGCGTCACCGAAGGCGTGGCCGTAGCGATCGTTGATGTCCTTGAAGTCATCGACGTCCATGGCGATCAGCGACAACGGCTCGCGGAAACGCTGTGCGCGCTCACAGGCCAGCGGCAGTGCCTGGTCCAGGCGATAACGGTTGGCGACCCGCGTCAGGGCATCGGTTTCGGCAAGCCTGCGGTTTTCGTCGAGTTGGAGCTGCAACTGATGGTTGACCCGGGACAGTTCGCGGGTGCGTTCTTCAATGATGGCTTCCAAGGATTTGTTACGCCGTTCCAATTGTTCGAACAGGCGCTTCTTGTCGTCGATACTGCGATGGGCGCCGATCATGCGGGCCACCGTGCCGTCCGGATTGCGGGCGATCACGTAGCCGCGATCCTCGATCCAGATGTAGGACCCGTCGCACGTGCGGCAACGGTACTCGGCTTGGTAGCGGTGGGATCGTTGTTCCAGGTAGTCGTCGAACAACGCCATGACCCGTGGGTAATCCTCCGGGTGGATCACGCTTTCCCAGGTCAGCACGGTGTTGTCCAGTGAATGAGGCAGGTAGCCAAGCATCGTGTACCAGCCGGGGTTGCGGTAGACGAAGCCGGTGTTGGCATTCCAGTCCCAGATGCCATCGCTGACCAGTTCCAGGATGGTGTGCAGTACGCCTTCGTCCAGATCGGACAGGTCGAACCGCAGCATGTCGATGTTCGAGGCATCTCCCATCGTCGTTTCCTCATCACCCTTGATATCAAAATGCTCGTCCAAGGAGGAAGAGTAGCTGATGGGGCGCGGGGTCACTAGCGGGGGCGATGTCCTGTAGGAGCTGCCGAAGGCTGCGATCTTTCGGGCTTTCGCTCGGGACTCAAGCGTCTGGGGAAAGATCGCAGCCTCGTTGCACTCGTCAGCTCCTGCGTCGTCATTCGGGTTGGGCTTGGGGTTTACCCCATTTCTCCAGCGCGAACTCGACAAAACTGCGCAGTTTCGGCAAGCGGTAGCGATCCTGCGCGTACATCAGGCTCATCGGCCGATGGGGCAATTGGTAGCCCTGCAGCAACGCCACCAAGTGCCCCTCCTTCAGGTCCTGGGCCACCAGGGCATCGGGCAGCATCACCACGCCCATCCCGGCCAGGGCGGCGCGATGCAGGCCCGAGGAACTGTTGATCAGCATCGGTCCGTTCACCGGGACTTTGATCTCGCCGTCCGGCCCGTTGATGGGCCAGTGATCCTGGGCGAAGCGCCATTCGTCTGCTGCCGAATAGGCAAACGACAGGCAGTCGTGTCGTTGCAGGTCCGCCGGTTGTTCCGGCGTGCCGCGCCGGGCCAGGTAAGCGGGGGAGGCGCAGATGGTCAGGGTGTAGTCCAGCAACGGACGGGCAATCAGCTTCGGGTCGGGATGGCCGAGGCGGATGGCGACGTCGAAGCCATGGTCGAGCAGGTCCAGGCGCTGGTTGGTCAGCACCACGTCGAGCTTGACCTGGGCGAAGCGCTGGCTGAATTCGGCCAGCGCCGGTGAAAGGCGTTCGGTACCGAAGGTCAGTGGTGCGGTGATGCGCAGGGTGCCAGTGGGCTCGCCTTGGGTCTGTTCGGCCAGGCGTTCGGAGTCGGCCACCAGCCCCAGTACTTCCAGACAGCGCTGGTAGTAGGCCGAGCCGAATTCGGTCAGGCGCTGGCGCCGCGTCGTACGGTTGATCAGGCGCACGCCGAGGCGTTGCTCCAGGGCACGAAGATGATTGCCCACCATGGTGGTGGACATTTCGCACGCCTGGGCCGCCGCCGTCAGGCTCCCGGTTTCTACCACCTTCACGTAAACGGTCATCGCCTGGAACAGGTCCATTATCAAGCTCAGCTTATAAATGATTGAAGTAAAGCAGCGTTTATCCAGCCTTGGTGGCTAACCATACTGGAAAAAACCACCCGATGGAGCTTGATGCCATGACCGCTGCCTGCCTGATGACCACTTACCAACCCCTGGCGCTGAATTTCACCCATGGTTTGGGGACGCGCCTGTGGGATCAGGACGGTCGTGAATACCTCGATGCGGTGGCGGGCGTGGCGGTGACCAATGTCGGCCATTCCCACCCGCGGCTGGTGGCCGCCATCAGCGAGCAGGCCGGCCTGCTGTTGCACACCTCCAACCTGTACAGCATCGATTGGCAGCAACGCCTGGCGCAAAAGCTCACCCAGCTGTCGGGGATGGAGCGGGCGTTTTTCAATAACTCAGGCGCCGAGGCCAACGAAACCGCGCTGAAGCTGGCGCGCCTCTACGGCTGGCACAAGGGTATCGAGCAGCCCTTGGTGGTGGTCATGGACAACGCATTCCATGGACGCACCTTGGGCACCATGTCCGCCAGTGACGGTCCGTCCGTGCGGCTGGGTTACAACCGGTTGCCGGGGGATTTCATCAAGGTGCCGTTCGGCGATCTCGCGGCGCTGGAACAGATTCAACAGGCTCACGCCGAACGCATCGTCGCGGTGCTGGTGGAGCCGATCCAGGGTGAGAGCGGTGTGCAACTCGCCCCACCAGGGTACCTCAAGGCCTTGCGGCAGTTATGCAGTCGGCGCGCCTGGCTGTTGATGCTCGACGAGATCCAGACCGGCATCGGGCGCACCGGCCAATGGTTCGCGTTCCAGCACGAGGGCATCGTGCCGGATGTCATGACCCTGGCCAAAGGCCTGGGCAACGGTGTGCCTATCGGTGCCTGCCTGGCACGGGGCAAGGCTGCCGAGCTGTTTACCCCTGGCAGCCATGGCAGTACGTTCGGCGGCAATCCGCTGGCCTGTCGGGTCGGTTGCACAGTGTTGGACATCATCGAGGAGCAAGCGCTGGTGGGTAACGCCAGGCACCAGGGCGAACAATTGCTGAGCCGGCTGCGGACCGAGCTGGCGGACAATCCGAATGTCTTGGCGATTCGCGGCCAGGGCTTGATGATCGGCATCGAACTCAAGCAACCGGTCCGCGACCTGACCCTTCGCGCCGCCCGGGACCACGGCCTGCTGATCAATGTCACCCGGGGCCAGACCATCCGCCTGCTGCCGCCGCTGACGATCGATGGGCGGGAAGTGGAGATGATTGTCAGGGGCGTGAGCCGCTGCCTGGCGCAAGGCTGAGGCAACCCGCCCAGACGACGGTTTTTTCTGAAGCAGCCGGGCGAAGCGCAACGCAGCGGGACGGAATTTTTAACGATTGCCGCGTTCCAACGCCTGCCAGAGTCGATTGCCTACGCCCTGGCACTTCAGACTGAAAACCAGGAGCATTCCATGTTCACCTCGCGTCGCTTGATCGTTGTCGCTACTGCTGTGGCCTTGTTGTCCGGCTGTGCGTCGCCTAACCCCTATGACAACCAGGGCCAGGCCTCTACCGAATCGTCGGGCATGAGCAAAACCGCCAAGTACGGCGGCCTCGGTGCACTGGCGGGGGCGTTGGCCGGTGCGGCCATCGGTCACGATAACCGGGGCAAGGGTGCGTTGATCGGTGCGGCGGTGGTGGGGGCTTCCGCGGCCGGCTACGGTTACTACGCCGACCAGCAGGAAAAGAAACTGCGCGCCAGCATGGCCAATACCGGCGTTGAAGTACAGCGCCAGGGCGACCAGATCAAGTTGATCATGCCGGGCAACATCACCTTCGCCACCGACTCGGCGAACATCGCGTCCAGCTTCTACCAGCCGCTGAACAACCTGGCCAACTCCCTCAAGGAGTTCAACCAGAACCAGATCGAGATCGTCGGTTACACCGACAGCACCGGCAGCCGCCAGCACAACATGGACCTGTCCCAGCGCCGTGCCCAGAGCGTGGCGACCTACCTGACGTCCCAGGGCGTGAGCGGTGCCAACCTCTCGGCCCGTGGCGCCGGCCCGGACAATCCGGTGGCCAGCAACGCCGACGTCAATGGCCGCGCGCAAAACCGTCGTGTCGAGGTCAACCTCAAGGCCATTCCTGGCCAGCAATATCAGGAGGCGCCGCAGCAGCAGGGGCAGACTTACCAACAGTACCCATGATCGCTGGGCGGTAAATGAAACGGGGGCTCTGGAAACAGGGCCCCCGTTTTTTGTGGCTGGCGCCACCCCTGTGGGAGCGAGCTTGCTCGCGATAGCGGTCTGCCTGAGCCGGTGATGTGGGATGTGCCGCCATCATCGCGAGCAAGCTCGCTCCCACAGGGGATTTTCCTGGACTAAAAAAAAGCCCGCCCGATCATGTGATCGGGCGGGCTTTTGGTGTCGCTCGCAAATTACTTCTTCAAACCGTAATGCTCATCGAGCATGCCGGGCGAATTCGGGGCCTTGGGGGCGTAGTCCCGCGGCGGTTCCTGGATCCCTTTTGGTGGGGTCAGGCGTTCCCGTGGAGTCTGTGCCGCATCGGCTTGCAGGGCGGCCAGCAGGCGCTGGCGAGTCTGCTCGTCCAGGGCCAGGCGATTGGCACCCTCGGACAAATGATCCTGGACATCCTGGTAGCTCTGGGTGAGTTTTTTCACCAGAGAAGCGGTGCTGTTGAAGTGGGTGACCACTTCATTCTGATAACTGTCGAAACGTTCCTGAATGTCGTCCAGCTGACGTTGCGTGCTGTTGGGCACCGCATTGGGCAGCAGTCGGGCAAGCAGGAATCCAATGGCGACACCGGCAACCAGGGCAAGAGTCGGCAACAACCAAACTAAGAGCGAGTGTTCCACGAGTCCTTCCTCTATAAACGGCTTTGCTTTACGTTAACGGCTCGGACCTGCGCTGTATACCGCGAAGAACATCGCAATCATGCCAGGCACAGACTTTAGCTAGACGAGTCGACCCAATTCGGGGTCACGGAGTTCTTTCCCTTGCTTATGCGCGAAACCCCTGTCGTCATCGATGGCCCCGTGGGCCAACTGGAAGCCTTGTACCTGGACAGCGAGGCCCCCCGTGGCCTGGCGCTGATCTGCCACCCGAACCCGGTGCAGGGCGGGACCATGCTCAACAAAGTGGTCTCGACCCTGCAACGCACTGCCCGCGATGCTGGGCTCGTTACGTTGCGTTTCAATTATCGTGGCGTGGGTGCCAGCGCCGGCACCCATGACATGGGCACTGGCGAAGTGGATGACGCCCAGGCTGTTGCCCAATGGTTGCGTGAAAAATACCCGCAATTGCCCCTGACCCTGTTCGGTTTTTCCTTTGGCGGCTTTGTCGCCGCCAGCCTGGGCGGGCGCCTGGAAGCCCAGGGGCAACCGGTCAAGCACCTGTTCATGGTGGCCCCGGCGGTGATGCGCCTGGACGAGCGATCGCCCTTGCCGACCGGTGGCGAATTGACCGTGATCCAGCCGGAAACCGACGAAGTGGTCGATCCGCAGCTGGTTTACGAATGGTCCGACACGCTCCAACGCCCCCATGAGCTGCTGAAAGTGGCAGAATGCGGACACTTTTTTCATGGCAAGCTGACCGATCTCAAGGATCTGATCCTGCCGCGCCTCTCGAATTGATAGCAGTCTGACAAGCGATAACCCATGACGACGCGTACCCGTATCCTGACCGGCATCACCACCACCGGCACCCCGCACCTGGGCAACTATGCCGGCGCCATCCGTCCGGCGATCCTCGCCAGCCGCGACAGCAACGCCGATTCGTTCTACTTCCTGGCCGACTACCACGCCCTGATCAAGTGCGATGACCCGCTGCGTATCCAGCGTTCGCGCCTGGAGATCGCCGCCACTTGGCTGGCCGGCGGCCTGGATGTGGACCGCGTGACGTTCTATCGCCAGTCCGATATTCCCGAGATCCCGGAACTGACCTGGCTGCTGACCTGCGTCGCGGCCAAGGGCCTGCTCAACCGTGCCCACGCCTACAAGGCCTCGGTGGACAAGAATGTCGAGGCCGGCGAAGACCCGGACGCCGGTGTCACCATGGGCCTCTACAGCTACCCGATCCTCATGGCCGCCGACATTCTGATGTTCAACGCCCACAAGGTCCCGGTCGGTCGCGACCAGATCCAGCACGTGGAAATGGCCCGCGACATCGGCCAGCGCTTCAATCACCTGTTCGGCCAGGGCAAGGAGTTCTTCACCATGCCCGAGGCGCTGATCGAAGAAAGCGTGGCCACGCTGCCGGGCCTCGATGGCCGCAAGATGTCCAAGAGCTACGACAACACCATCCCGTTGTTCAGCAGCGCCAAGGACATGAAGGACGCGATCTCGCGGATCGTCACCGACTCCCGTGCCCCGGGCGAAGCCAAGGATCCGGACAATTCGCACCTGTTCACCCTGTTCCAGGCCTTCGCCACTGCCGAACAGTCCGCCGAGTTCCGCAGCGAACTGCTGCAAGGCCTGGGTTGGGGCGAAGCCAAGAACCGCCTGTTCCAGTTGCTCGACAACGAGCTGGGTGAAGCGCGCGAGCGTTATCACCAGTTCATCGAACGTCCGTCGGACCTTGAAGACATCCTGCAACTGGGCGCGAGCAAGGCCCGGGCCGTGGCAACGCCGTTCCTCAACGAACTGCGCGAGGCCGTTGGCCTGCGTTCGTTCGTCAGCCAGGTCCAGGTGGCAACCCAGGTCAAAAAGAAAGCGGCCAAGGCGGCTCGTTTCGTCAGCTTCCGCGAGGATGACGGCAGTTTCCGTTTCCGCCTGCTTTCTGCCGATGGCGAGCAACTGTTGCTCTCGAACAATTTTGCCGATGGCAAGACTGCAGGGCAGGTGACCAAGCAATTGCAATCCGGCCAACCCTTGGACGTGCGCAGCGACGACCTGGGTTTCAGCGTCTGGCTCGACGGTGAGTGCGTGGCGAACAGCCCGGCCTTCGCCGACAGCGCCGCCCGGGATGCGGCCATCGATGCGCTGCGCGTTGCCCTGACGCCTGCCCAGGACTGATCGCGGCGCGTCACCCGACCATCGGCCCGAATAAGGGCCGATTGCCATTCCTCTGGGCCATCGCTACAGTGACGGCCCGTTTTTGTTGCCTTGCTAACGAATATGACGCCCCTAGAACGATATCAAGCTGATCTGAAACGCCCGGAGTTCTTCCACGACGCAGCCCAGGAAACGGCGGTGCGGCATTTGCAGCGCCTGTACGACGACCTGGTCGCGGCCTCGAACAACAAGCCGGGCCTGTTGGGCAAACTGTTCGGCAAAAAAGACCAGGCACCGGTCAAGGGCCTGTATTTCTGGGGCGGCGTTGGCCGTGGCAAGACCTACCTGGTGGACACCTTCTTCGAAGCGCTGCCGTTCAAGGAAAAGACACGCACGCACTTCCACCGCTTCATGAAGCGCGTGCACGAGGAAATGAAGACCCTGGGGGGCGAGAAGAACCCGCTGACCATCATCGCCAAGCGTTTTGCCGACGAGACCCGGGTGATCTGCTTCGATGAGTTCTTCGTTTCCGACATCACCGACGCCATGATCCTGGGCACCTTGATGGAAGAGCTGTTCAAGAATGGCGTGACCCTGGTCGCCACCTCGAACATCGTGCCGGACGGCCTGTACAAGGACGGCCTGCAGCGGGCGCGGTTCCTGCCGGCCATCGCGCTGATCAAGGAACACACCGAAATCGTCAACGTCGACAGCGGCGTCGACTACCGCCTGCGTCACCTCGAACAAGCGGAGTTGTTCCACTTTCCGTTGGATGCCGCCGCCGAAGAAAGCCTGCGCAAGAGCTTCCGCGCCCTGACGCCGGAATGCACCCAGGCGGTGGAAAACGATGTGCTGATCATCGAAAACCGCGAGATCCGCGCCATCCGCACCTGTGACGACGTGGCCTGGTTCGACTTCCGCGAACTGTGCGACGGCCCGCGCAGCCAGAACGACTACATCGAGCTGGGCAAGATCTTCCACGCCGTGTTGCTCAGCGGCGTCGAGCAGATGAGCGTCACCACCGACGACATCGCCCGTCGCTTCATCAACATGGTCGACGAGTTCTACGACCGTAACGTGAAGCTGATCATTTCGGCCGAAGTCGAACTCAAGGACCTCTACACCGGCGGTCGCCTGACCTTCGAGTTCCAGCGGACCTTGAGTCGTTTGCTGGAGATGCAGTCCCACGAATTCCTGTCGCGAGCGCATAAGCCGTAGGGCGATTCGCAAAGCAAAAAAAGCCTGCGATTGCAGGCTTTTTTTGTACGCTCGAAATCAGTCGTTCACTGCAAAACCCTGTGGGAGCGAGCTTGCTCGCGATGGCGTCTTATCAGTCAACATTAGGCCTGCTGAACCACCGCCATCGCGAGCAAGCTCGCTCCCACATGGGATTGCGTTCAGCTCTGGTTCACGCCGCCTGCTGAAACTGCTGCCGATACTGGTTCGGCGACAGGTCGGTATGTTGCCGGAACAACCGTGCGAAAAAGCTCGCGTCGTCGTAGCCGACTTCGTAGCTGATGGTCTTGATGCTCTTGCGACTGCCGGAGAGCAGGCCCTTGGCGGTTTCGATCCGCAGTCGTTGCAGGTAATGCAGCGGCTTGTCGCCCGTGGCGGTCTGGAAGCGGCGCATGAAATTGCGGATGCTCATGCCATGCTCCCGGGCAACATCCTCGAAGCGGAATTTATCGGCGAAGTGCTCTTCGAGCCATTGCTGGATCTGCAGGATGATCACGTCCTGGTGCAGTTTCTGCCCGCCAAAGCCGATCCGTCCCGGCGAATAGCTGCGTTGCACTTCATACAGGATGTCCCGCGCCACGGCCTGGGCCACATTGGCGCCGCAGAAGCGTTCAATGAGGTAAATGTAGAGGTCGCAGGCTGAGGTCGTGCCGCCGGCGCAAAACAGGTTGTCGGCGTCGGTCAGGTGCTTGTCCTGGTTCAGGTGCACCTGGGGGAAGCGCTCCTTGAAGGCGTTGAAGAAGCGCCAGTAGGTGGTCGCTTCCTTGCCGTCGAGCAGACCGGCTTCGGCCAGCCAGAACACCCCGGTGGCTTCGCCGCAGAGGACCGCGCCGCGAGCGTGTTGTTCGCGTAGCCAGGGCAGTACCTGGGGGTAGCGTTGGCAGAGGTTGGCGAAATCATCCCAGAAGGCCGGCAGGATGATGACGTCGGTGTTTTCCAGGCCTCCGTCCACCGGCATGATCACATCGCTGAAGCTGTTCACCGGTTTGCCATCGGGGCTGACCAGCCGGGTTTCAAACGCCGGTGTCAGACCGTGGCCCAGCTGTTTGCCATAGCGCAGGCTGGCCAGGTGGAAAAAATCCTTGGCTTGCATGAGGGTGAAGGCGAAGACCCGGTCGATTGCCAGGATGCTGACGCGCCGCAAGGGCGTGGAGGCGTGCATAGACATAATTCATCTTTTTTTTTATAGGGGAAAGTGGTCACTAGACGGCTGGATCGTCTTATTTTTTGTCGGATGTGTCCAGTGTCCTGTCGTACACCGCAGGCTTAGGCTCTGTCGGATAACCACGTCCAACAATAATCAAAGGTGCGCCATGATCCCAAGAACACTGTTCAGTCCCGAGCACGAATTGTTTCGCGACAGCGTACGAACCTTCCTCGAAAAAGAAGCCGTGCCGTACCACAGTCAGTGGGAAAAACAGGGGCATGTCGATCGCCAGCTCTGGGACAAGGCGGGGGAGGCGGGCATGTTGTGCTCGCACCTTCCAGAGGCTTATGGCGGGTTGGACGCGGACTTCCTCTACAGCACGGTGGTGATCGAGGAGATCGGCCGCCTGGGGCTGACGGGGATCGGTTTCTCGCTGCATTCCGACATCGTCGCGCCGTACATCCTGCATTACGGCAGTGAGGCGCTGAAACACAAGTACCTGCCGAAACTGGTGTCTGGCGAAATGGTCACGGCCATCGCGATGACCGAGCCGGGCGCCGGTTCCGACCTGCAAGGGGTTAAGACCACGGCGGTGCTGGACGGTGACGAATACGTCATCAACGGCTCCAAGACGTTCATCACCAATGGTTTCCTGGCGGACCTGGTGATTGTGGTCGCCAAGACCGATCCCAAGGCTGGTGCCAAGGGCACCAGCCTGTTCCTGGTGGAGGCGGGCACGCCGGGCTTCGAAAAGGGCAAGCGCCTGGAAAAAGTCGGAATGAAGGCCCAGGACACGTCGGAACTGTTTTTCCAGGATGTCCGCGTGCCGAAGGACAACCTGCTCGGGCAGGCCGGAATGGGCTTTGCCTACCTGATGCAAGAGCTCCCCCAGGAGCGCCTGACCGTCGCCATCGGCGGCCTGGCTTCGGCCGAAGCGGCGCTGCAATGGACCCTGGACTACACCCGCGAGCGCAAGGCGTTCGGCAAAACCATCGCCGACTTCCAGAACACCCGTTTCAAGCTCGCGGAAATGGCTACCGAAATCCAGATTGGCCGGGTCTTCGTCGACCGCTGCCTGGAACTGCACCTGCAAGGCAAGCTGGACGTGCCGACGGCGGCGATGGCCAAGTACTGGGGCACCGACCTGCAATGCAAGGTGCTCGACGAGTGCGTGCAGTTGCATGGCGGCTACGGCTTCATGTGGGAATACCCGATTGCCCGGGCATGGGCGGATGCGCGGGTGCAGCGGATCTATGCCGGGACCAATGAAATCATGAAGGAGATCATTGCGCGGTCGCTTTGATGCGGTGGTGGGCTTGGGTCCGCTATCGCGAGCAAGCTCGCTCCCACATGGGGCTCCTGCATTGGCGCAGAAACCCTGTGGGAGCGAGCTTGCTCGTGATGGGGCCTATGAATCAATCAAGGCGCAGGGTTCGGCTGATCCTTGTGAATCGCCTCGATCCCCGCCAGCACTTCGTCCGACAGCTTCAGGTCGGCGCTTTCGATGTTGCTGTCCAGTTGCTCCAGGGTGGTGGCGCCAATGATGTTGCTGGTCACGAACGGCTGTTGGGTGACGAACGCCAGGGCCATCTGCGCCGGGTCCAGGCCGTGCTCACGGGCCAGCGCCACGTACCGGCTGCACGCGGCTTCCGATTGAGCGTTGAAATAGCGTGTGAAGCGGCTGTAGAGCGTCAAACGACCCTTGGCCGGTCGTGCGCCGTTCTCATATTTGCCCGACAGGAAGCCGAACGCCAAGGGTGAGTAAGCCAGCAGGCCGCACTGTTCACGGATGGCGATTTCCGCCAGGCCGACCTCGAAGCTGCGGTTGAGCAGGTTGTACGGGTTCTGGATCGACACCGCCCGCGGCCAGCCACGGGCCTCGGCCAGGGCCAGGAACTTCATGGTGCCCCACGGTGTTTCGTTGGACAGGCCGATGTGGCGGATCTTGCCGGCCCGGACCTGTTCGTCCAGGGCTTCGAGGGTTTCCTCCAGTGGGGTGAACGTTTCGTCGGCCTTGTGCTGGTAGCCCAGTTGACCGAAGAAGTTGGTGCTGCGCTCCGGCCAGTGCAACTGATAGAGGTCGATGTAGTCGGTTTGCAGGCGCTTGAGGCTGGCGTCCAGCGCTTCGACGATGTGCTGGCGGTTGTGCTTGAGGTTCTTGTCGCGGATGTAGTCGATGGTGTTGCCGGGACCGGCGATCTTGCTCGCCAGGATCCAGTCGGCACGGTCGCCGCGGCTTTTGAAATAATTGCCGATGTAGCGCTCGGTGGTGGCGTAGGTCTCGGCCTTGGGGGGCACCGGGTACATCTCGGCGGTGTCCATGAAATTGATGCCGGCACCCTTGGCGCGTTCGATCTGGGCGAAGGCCTCGGCCTCGCTGTTCTGCTCACCCCAGGTCATGGTGCCGAGGCACAGGGCACTCACGTTCAGATCGGTACGGCCTAGCTGGCGATAGTCCATCGGGAACTCCTTGGGCAAAACAATCATAAAAGCAGGTTGAAATATTTTTCGCAATCTGCATAATTGCGCACCTCTTTCTGCAGTGGAAGTGATGCGCCGCCGCCGAAGAATCTTGCCGTTGAACGGACGCGCCGACCCGAGCCCCCGAAAGCGTCTGTATCCGGCTGCCTTTGACTTGTCAAAGTACGCACTATTCAGTAAGATCCGCCGTCTAATTTACAGGGCGGCCCCTGAGGCTATAAAGAATGAAAACTTTTACTGCTAAACCGGAAACAGTAAAGCGCGACTGGTTTGTCGTCGACGCTGCTGGTCAGACCCTGGGTCGTCTGGCCACCGAAATCGCGAGCCGTCTGCGTGGCAAGCACAAGCCTGAGTACACCCCTCACGTTGACACCGGTGACTACATCGTCGTGATCAACGCTGAGCAAGTACGTGTTACTGGCGCTAAAACCACTGACAAAATGTACTACTCCCACTCCGGTTTTCCTGGCGGCATCAAGTCGATCAACTTTGAAAAGCTGATCGCCAAAGCCCCTGAGCGCGTGATCGAGACCGCGGTTAAAGGCATGCTGCCTAAGAACCCACTGGGTCGCGACATGTATCGTAAGCTGAAGGTTTATGCGGGCGCTGCTCACCCTCATACTGCTCAGCAGCCCCAAGAACTGAAGTTTTAACGGAATAGTTCATTATGTCGGCGACTCAAAATTACGGCACTGGCCGTCGCAAGACTGCAACCGCACGCGTTTTCCTGCGTCCGGGCACTGGTAACATCTCCATCAACAACCGCTCCCTGGATAACTTCTTCGGCCGCGAAACTGCCCGCATGGTAGTTCGTCAGCCGCTGGAACTGACCGAGACCGTCGAAAAATTCGACATCTACGTCACTGTTATCGGTGGTGGTGTAAGTGGTCAAGCTGGCGCAATCCGCCACGGCATCACTCGCGCTCTGATGGATTACGACGAGACTCTGCGTGGTGCTCTGCGCAAAGCCGGCTTCGTAACTCGCGATGCTCGCGAAGTTGAACGTAAGAAAGTCGGTCTGCGTAAAGCGCGTAAGCGTCCGCAGTACTCGAAGCGTTAATTTCGCTTCCGCTTTCAAAAGGCGCCCAGTTCCTCACGGAGCTGGGCGTTTTTTTATGGGCAAAAGAATTGCTCTGTGACAACTTGCCACATTCGTAGAGCCCCTATACTACAAGGCTTGGCGGTTTGGCCGCTTGGTAATTACCTTGTCAGAATTGGGGCTTTTCATTACCATTCGGCAAAATTTTTATAAGTTCAGATTTTTACTTAGTAGACGCCTGATCTAACAGGCCACAAAGCTGATGGGAGAGGACTGAATGAGCAATGACGGCGTGAATGCAGGCCGGCGTCGCTTCCTGGTAGCAGCCACATCCGTGGTGGGTGCTGCAGGAGCGGTGGGGGCTGCGGTCCCGTTCGTGGGGTCATGGTTTCCCAGCGCCAAGGCGAAAGCCGCAGGTGCACCGGTGAAAGTGAATGTCAGCAAGATCGAGCCAGGCCAGCAGATGATTGCTGAGTGGCGCGGCCAGCCGGTGTTCATCGTCCGCCGTACAGAGGAAATCCTGGGGAATCTGAAAAAGATCGAGGGTCAGTTGTCCGACCCGTCCTCGAAGAACTCTACGCAACCGACCTATGTCGACCCGCAGACGCGTTCGATCAAGCCAGAGGTCCTGCTGCTGATCGGGATCTGTACGCACCTGGGTTGCTCGCCAACGTTCCGCCCTGAAGTGGCGCCTGCCGACCTGGGCAAGGACTGGGTCGGTGGTTATTTCTGCCCTTGCCACGGCTCCCACTACGACCTGGCCGGTCGCGTCTACAAGTCGCAGCCTGCACCTCTGAACCTGCCAGTTCCCCCGCATTCCTATGAGACCGATGACATCATTGTCGTTGGCGTCGATACGGAGAAAGCGTGATGAGCAAACTAATGGATTGGGTTGATGCGCGCTTTCCCGCGACCAAAATGTGGGAAGACCATCTCAGCAAGTACTACGCTCCGAAGAACTTCAACTTCTTCTACTTCTTTGGCTCCCTGGCGCTGCTCGTTCTGGTCAACCAGATCGTCACCGGTGTCTGGCTGACCATGAGCTACACCCCGTCGGCGGAAGAAGCGTTTGCCTCCGTCGAATACATCATGCGCGACGTCGAGTACGGCTCGATCCTGCGTCTGCTGCACTCCACCGGCGCTTCGGCGTTCTTCATCGTGGTCTACCTGCACATGTTCCGTGGCTTGCTCTACGGTTCGTACCAGAAGCCGCGTGAACTGGTGTGGGTCTTCGGCATGCTGATCTACCTGGCGCTGATGGCCGAGGCCTTCATGGGCTACCTGCTGCCGTGGGGCCAGATGTCCTACTGGGGTGCCCAGGTGATCATCTCGCTGTTCGGTGCGATCCCGGTCATCGGTGACGACCTGACCCAGTGGATTCGTGGTGACTACCTGATCTCGGGCATCACCCTGAACCGCTTCTTCGCCCTGCACGTGGTCGCCCTGCCGATCGTGATCCTCGGCCTGGTGGTGCTGCACATCCTCGCGCTGCACGAAGTCGGCTCGAACAACCCGGATGGCGTGGACATCAAGAAACACAAGGACGAGAACGGCGTACCGCTGGATGGCATTGCCTTCCACCCGTACTACACCGTGAAAGACATCGTCGGCGTGGTGGTCTTCCTGTTCATCTTCTGCTCCATCGTGTTCTTCTTCCCGGAAATGGGTGGTTACTTCCTCGAGAAGCCGAACTTCGAGCAGGCAAACGCGTTCAAGACCCCTGAGCACATTGCCCCGGTCTGGTACTTCACGCCGTTCTACGCGATCCTACGGGCGATCCCGGACAAGCTGCTGGGCGTTATCGCCATGGGCGCGGCCATTGCCGTGCTGTTCGTCCTGCCGTGGCTGGACCGCAGCCCCGTCAAGTCGATGCGCTACAAAGGCTGGCTGAGCAAGATCTGGCTCGTGGTGTTCTGCATTTCGTTCGTGATCCTGGGCGTGCTGGGCGTACTGGCACCGACACCAGGGCGCACGTTGCTGTCGCAGGTTTGCACCTTCCTGTACTTCGCCTACTTCATTCTGATGCCTTTCTACACCAGGCTCGAGAAGACCAAACCGGTTCCGGAAAGGGTGACTGGCTGATGAAAAAGCTATTTGCTGTACTGATTCTTGCTGCTATGCCTGTACTGTCCTTCGCGGCTGAACACGGTGGTCCGGAGCTGGAAAAAGTCGACATCGACGTTTCCGACAAAGCGGCCATGCAGGACGGCGCACGTACGTTCGCCAACTACTGCATGGGTTGCCACAGTGCCAAGTTCCAGCGCTATGAGCGCGTTGCCGATGACCTGGGTATCCCCCATGAGCTGATGCTCGAGAAGCTTGTGTTCACCGGTGCCAAACTGGGCGATCACATGACCATCGGCATGCAGCCTGCGGACGCCAAGACCTGGTTCGGCGCCGCGCCGCCGGACCTGACCCTGGTTGCCCGCGTGCGTGGCACCGACTGGCTTTACGGTTACCTGCGTTCGTTCTACGAAGACCCTGCACGTCCATGGGGCGTGAACAACAAGGTCTTCCCGAACGTCGGCATGCCTAACGTTCTGGTCGGCCTCCAGGGGCGCCAGGTGGTAGGCTGCAAACAGGTTCAGATCGTTGAAGACGGCAAAAAGCAATTCGATCCGCTGACTGGCTCCGCTTTGACCCATGAAGCCTGCGACCAGCTGACCGTATTGCCGAACACCGGCAGCCTGACCCCGGAGCAGTTCGATGAGAAGGTCAAGAACCTGGTGACCTTCCTGGCCTACTCGGCCAACCCGGTGAAGCTGGAGCATCAGCGCATCGGTACCTATGTATTGCTGTACCTGGCGTTCTTCTTCGTATTCGCTTACCTGCTCAAGCGTGAATACTGGAAAGACGTGCATTGATAAAGCTGTAAGCCATTGCTGTGAATCGTGCGCGCCCAAGGGCGTCTCTAGACATGTAACGAGCCTGGCCCGCCAGGTGTTACGGGAGACGCCCTCTGGGCGCGCTCGTTTTTCCGTTTTTCGATAATTTCAACAAGCGAGGAGGATCGCCATGGGCGTGACCAATCGGTTGGCCTGTTACTCCGACCCCGCCGACCACTATTCCCACCGGGTACGCATCGTACTGGCAGAGAAGGGTGTCAGCGCCGAGATCATTTACGTCGAAGCGGGTCGTCAGCCGCCGAAGCTGATCGAAGTGAACCCTTACGGCAGCCTGCCCACATTGGTCGATCGTGACCTGGCGTTGTGGGAGTCGACCGTGGTGATGGAATACCTGGATGAGCGTTATCCGCATCCACCCTTGCTGCCGGTTTATCCTGTCGCGCGTGCCAACAGCCGTTTGCTGATCCATCGCATCCAGCGTGACTGGTGCGGGTTGGTGGATCTGATCCTGGATTCCCGGACCAAGGAGCCGGCGCGGGTCGTGGCGCGCAAGGAATTGCGTGAAAGCCTGACGGGCGTATCGCCGTTGTTCGTCGACAAGCCGTTTTTCCTCAGTGAGGAACAAAGTCTGGTGGATTGCTGCCTATTGCCCATACTCTGGCGTTTGCCGATTCTGGGTATCGAACTGCCGCGGCCTGCCAAGCCGCTGCTTGATTATATGGAGCGCCAATTTGCGCGTGAGGCATTCCAGGCGAGTCTGTCTGGTGTCGAACGCGACATGCGCTAAGGCTTAGGGAGCCGCTATGAACTCCAGTCGACCTTATCTGGTCCGCGCGCTCTACGAGTGGATTGTGGACAATGATTGCACCCCGCACATGCTCGTCAATGCCGAGTTTCCATCGGTGCAGGTGCCGCAGGGTTTTGCCAATGATGGGCAGATTGTCCTGAACGTGTCGCCAGCCGCTGTGCGTCACCTGCACATGGATAATGATGCCGTCAGTTTTGAAGGGCGCTTTGGTGGTGTGCCACACACCCTGTACGTGCCTGTTGCGGCGATTCTGGGGATTTATGCCCGGGAGAATGGCCAGGGCATGGTGTTTGAGCTGGAAGCGCCGTTGGACGGTGAAGAAGAGTTCGAGCCGGATGATGACCTGCCACCGCCGGATGACGAGCCGCCGAGGCCTAGTGGTCGGCCTAGTCTTAAGGTGGTGAAGTAGCGGGGCAGGTAATCTGTTCGCTGTTCGCTGTTCGCTGTTCGCTGTTCGCTGTTCGCTGAGGAAAATGCCCGTGTCGTGAGATGTGGGCATTTTTTTTTGGCTGCATTCACTGGTGGATTGGTGTGTATATCCGTTTCTGCGGTAACGGCTACTGGCGGTTCCGCCCTTACGGCGGGTCACTTTTGAAAGGGCGCCAAAAGTAACCAAAAGCGCCTTGCCCCACCACTAGGCACCTCGCCTAGGCTCGGTGTTCCCTCACTCCGGCATTGCTCCGTGGGCCGCCGCGAAGGGCCATCCATGGCCCAGCGCGGCTATCCCGGCATCCATGCCGGGATGCCCACTGCGCAATGCCTGCGTTCGGCCGGCGTGGTTAATGGGGCGCCCAGATCAAAAGCAAAAGCAAAGCAAAGCAAAAGCGAGGCGGCCTTATAGCCGACCTGTCTCCTCCGGCTGTACCCGATGATCCCATTGTGGGAGCGAGCTTGCTCGCGATGGCGTCAGGTCAGCGGCATCGATGTTGGCTGATACACCGCAATCGCGAGCAAGCTTGCTCCCACAGTTGATTGGGGTGCAGCCAGAGAGGCGGGTCGGCTATAAGGCCGCCTGGCTTTTGCTTTTGATCTGGGCGCCCCGACCAAATAAAAAAACGGCGCTCCTCTGTATGAGTGAGCGCCGTTTTTTCCAGCCACATGCAGCCTCAAGAGCCGCGAGTCGCCTCAGTCGATGTATTCAAACAACTTGACGATTTTCTGCACGCCGGACACACCCTGCACCAGGTTGGTCGCCTGGGCGGCTTCCTGCTTGGTCAGCAGGCCCAACAGATAGACGATGCCGTTCTCGGTCACAACCTTGATGCGCGAGCCAGGAATGCTGGCGTCGGTGAGCATCTGGGTCTTGATCTTGGTGGTCAGCCACGCATCGTTCTGGCGCGCCAGCAGCGAGGAGGGTTGCAGGACCTGCAGTTCGTTATGCACGGTCTTGACCCGCTGTACGGCGCTGGCTTCCTGCTCGGCCTTGGCCTTGAGGTCGGCACGTGGGGTCTGGCCGGCCAGCAGTACGACACCGTTGAAGCTGGTGACGACGATGTGCGAGTTGTTGTCCAGGTCCGGGTCGGCCTTGGCAATGTTCACGCCGACCTTGGTTTCAATCAGGGAGTCGTCGATCTTGCTGCCGAAGGTGCGGGTGCCGCGGTCGTCTTCAATCGGCTTTTCCCGGCTGGCGTTAACCACCGATGTGCAGCCGCTGATGCCGAGGCACAGGGTCAGGGCCAGAAGGCCTAGGCGATTAGGGGTCATTCTTCACTCCCGAACAGTTGGCTGTCGATCAAGTCGCAAAGGCAGTGGATCGCCAGCAGGTGGACTTCCTGGATACGTGCGGTGACATTGGCCGGTACGCGGATCTCGACGTCTTCGGGCAATAGCAGTGATGCCATGCCGCCGCCGTCACGACCGGTCAATGCTACGACAATCATTTCGCGATCATGTGCGGCCTGGATCGCTTGAATAATATTGGCCGAGTTGCCGCTGGTGGAAATCGCCAGCAGCACATCGCCGGGTTGGCCCAGGGCGCGGATCTGTTTGGAGAAGACTTCGTTGTAGCTGTAGTCGTTGGCGATCGAGGTGATCGTCGAGCTGTCGGTGGTCAGGGCGATTGCCGGCAGGCTCGGGCGTTCGCGCTCGAAGCGGTTGAGCAGCTCCGACGAGAAATGCTGGGCGTCGCCGGCCGAGCCGCCATTGCCGCACGAAAGCATTTTGCCCTCGTTGAGCAAGGCGTTGACCATCACTTGGCTGGCTTGCTCGATGTGCGGTGCAAGTACGTCCATCGCCTGTTGCTTGGTGTCGATACTGGCCTGAAAAAGCTGGCGAATTCGCGATTGCATGTCCATCTGTGTGACCTTAAGTAGCGCGGCTTATGGGCACAAACATGTGCGGCGCGCAAAGCAAAGAGCAAAAAAGTTAGGTGAAGGTGTCCGGCTCGGCATGGGCGCTCAACTGTCGAAGGCGTTCTGCAGCCAGTTCAACTGGGCGGCGTTGCTGTCGATGGCAACCACGTCGAAGCGGCAGGGGTAATCGGCCCAGCGAGACTCGCGTTGCAGGAAATACTGCGCGGCGAACACCAGCTTCTGGCGCTTGCGCTCGTCAATGCTGTCGAGCGCGCCACCCCATTGGGTATTTTTTCTGTAGCGGACTTCGACGAATACTACTGTATCGCCGTCAAGCATGACCAGATCAAGCTCGCCGCGTTTGCACAACCAGTTCTGCGCCACCAGCCGCAGACCGTGTTGCTGGAGATGCGCGAGGGCCTGGCCCTCGGCATCCCGTCCGCTTTGCTGGCGTGATCGGTCAGGCATCAGCGCTGGGTGTCCGGCAGGCGCTGCACCTGGCCATTGACGAACTCGGCCCATGGCAGTTGACGCTGTACGCGCTGGGTGGGCGACACGGCCAGACTGCCCGACAAGCCTTCGATGCGGCTGTCCGGCAACGTCTTGAGTTGGCCAAGGCGTGGTGCCAGGCGATAGGCATCTGCGCCCATCGCGTACAGCCGACCCAGGCTGCCACCCGCCTGGGGCCACTGCGCCGTGACCTGCTTGCGCAGCGGGTCATTGGCGTCGAGCAGCCACGGAGTTTCGCAGAAGCGGATGCCGCTCATGTCGTTGTACTGGTTCTGGTCGCCGCTGGCGCTGAACACCGAAGACGTCGCGTAGACCGGCACGTCGCCGGCGTATTGGAAGTTCAGGGTTGGCTTGATCTGCTGGGCCTGCTGCGGTGTCGAGGCCAGGAAGATGAATTCGATGTCCTGGCGACGGGACGGCTGGGCCGCGACCGTGGTGCCCACGGTGCTTTGCAGGCTCTTGGCGCGACCTTCGCTCTGGCGCAACTGGAACATGTCGGCGATCTGCTGGGCCAGTTGGACCGGCTGGTCGACCCGTTCGATCGCGACGATGGTGCCGCCGTTGGCCTGCCAGTCCTGGCTGAAGGCTTTCAGTACACGATCGCCCCATTCGCCCTTCGGCACCATGGCGGCGGCGCGGTGCAGGCCATCGGCGCGGGCGCGACGGGACACTTCGCGAGCTTCATCCTCGGGTGCCAGGCCGAACTGGAACAGTTGCGGTGGCCCTTGTTCACCTTCGCTGTAGTTCAGCGCCAGGGTAGTGATTGGCAATTGCGGGCGGGTGCTGATCTGCTTGACCAGGGGTTTTTCCAGCGGGCCGATGACCAGTTGCACGCCGTCGGCCTGGGCCTTGCGATAGAACTCCTCCATGGAGGTCAGGCTGGCGCTGTCATAGAACTGGATGCTTGGTGGCGTTTGCCCGGCCTGCTGGGCCTGGTAGTGCGCGGCCATGAAACCCTCGCGCAAGGCCTTGGCAACCGCTGCCAGCTGGCCACTTTGTGGCAGCAGCAGGGCGATCTTGCTCAGTGGCTGGCTGGCCAGTTCCTTGAGCTTGACCAGGGGCGTCGGCAGTTGCAGGGCCGCGGGATGCTTCGGGTTCTGTTCGCGCCAGTGGTCGATGGCCGCCTGCTGCTGTTCCAGGGTGCCGGCGGTCTTGACGGCCTGGGCCAGGCTCAGCCAGCCGCCGAGGTCGTCGTTGGAGGCGGGCTGCAACTGGTCGGTGGGCAGCGAGGCGATCAGCGACCAGATGGCTTCGTGGTTTTTCGCCGCGGCGTCGTCCTTCAGCAAGGGCGCGATGAAGATGCGCTCCTTGGCGGCGGCCAGGGTCTGGCCGTCGGCTTCGAGGGCGCGGGCGCGGACGGTCCCGGTGCGGACCTGCTGCTCCACTGGCATTTCGCTCAGGTGTTGCAGGCTTGGGTGGCTCAGGGCGGTCAGCGCGGCCTTGGGCTGGTTGCGGGTCATCGCCAGTTCCGCCGACAGCGTGCTGGCGAAAATCTGCTGGCCGGGCTTGAGTTGTTCCATCGGCACTTGTTGCAGGATCTGTGCGGACTGGCCGGCATTGCCCTGGCGGTAGGCCAGGTCTGCGGCGCTCAGGCGCAGCAGGGCGGCTTTTTCCGGGGTTTTGCTTTGGGTGGCCTGTTCGAGCAACTGCTCGATACTGGCATCCGGGGTCCGTGGAAGTTCGCCAAGGCTGGACGAGGGCGAGCTGGCGCAGGCCGCCAGGAGGGCAGCGAGGCAGAGGGCGGAGAGCAGCCGCAGGCAAGCGATCATGTAAGTGTTCCTGATACGAGATCAAATTAGCGTCGAATTGTACCCAAGCACTGGCCGGGGCGCGATGTTACTGGCGTGAATCGATCAATTTAGGTATTTCAAAGAGTGCGGCGCGCCACAAAAGACAGGGTATTGCCTCTGTGGTGAACAGCTTAGGCGGCCGTCACACGCTACAATGGCGGTTTTTACGATCATGAGGTGCGCGTTTTGACTGCTCCAGGTGCTTTGAATTCCGCTGCCGGCTCGCTTTATGTGGTGGCGACGCCCATCGGCAACCTGGACGATATCAGTGCCCGGGCGCTGAAAATCCTGCAGGAGGTCGCGCTGATCGCGGCTGAAGATACGCGTCACTCCCAGCGCCTGCTGCAACATTTCGGCATCTCCACGCCGTTGGCGGCCTGTCATGAGCACAATGAGCGGGACGAAGGCAGTCGTTTTATTACCCGGCTGCTGGCTGGCGATAACATCGCGCTGATTTCCGATGCGGGTACGCCGTTGATTTCCGACCCCGGCTATCATCTGGTGCGCCAGGCCCGGGCGGCGGGTATCAGTGTGGTACCGGTGCCGGGGGCTTGCGCGTTGATCGCGGCGCTGTCGGCGGCAGGCCTGCCGTCGGACCGTTTCATCTTCGAAGGTTTCCTGCCGGCCAAGGCGGTGGGGCGGCGGGCGCGCCTGGAAGCTATAAAGGAAGAGCCGCGCACGCTGATCTTCTATGAGGCGCCGCACCGCATTCTGGAGTGCCTGCAGGACATGGAGCTGGTGTTCGGTGCCGAACGCCAGGCGCTGCTGGCCCGGGAGTTGACCAAGACCTTTGAAACCCTCAAGGGGCTGCCGTTGACCGAGTTGCGCGCCTTTGTGGAAAACGACAGCAACCAGCAGCGCGGCGAGTGCGTCGTGCTGGTGGCGGGCTGGACGCCGCCGCAAAGCGAGGATGCCGTCAGCGGCGAGGCGATGCGCGTCCTGAACCTGCTGCTCGAGGAAATGCCCCTCAAGCGCGCCGCGGCCCTTGCGGCGCAGATCACTGGCGAGCGCAAGAATGTGCTGTATCAGGTCGCACTGGAAAAACAGAAAGACCAGTGAAACCGGGACAAGGTGCTGGCCCGGGGCTTTTAGCGCTTGTTCTTCAAGCGCTCTACCGTTAACCTTCGCGGCGGAGAGTCGATCGGACAGTCGCTGCCCTCTATGAGAATTAGGGGGGGGAGGAAAGTCCGGGCTCCATAGGGCGAAGTGCCAGGTAATGCCTGGGAGGCGTGAGCCTACGGAAAGTGCCACAGAAAATAACCGCCTAAGCGTTTCGGCGCCGGTAAGGGTGAAAAGGTGCGGTAAGAGCGCACCGCACGGCTGGCAACAGTTCGTGGCTAGGTAAACCCCACTTGGAGCAAGACCAAATAGGGTCCCAAGGCGTGGCCCGCGCTGGGACCGGGTAGGTTGCTAAAGATGTCCAGTGATGGCCATCGTAGACGAATGACTGTTCAAGACAGAACCCGGCTTACAGATCGACTCTCCACCTTTTCCCTTCCTGCCGGAATCACTGGCAGACGCAGTTCCTAAGACCAAAAAAATCTTACTCTTAACAAATCACTTTAACTTGTGCGCGCAGTCCCCTGTGCTGCTTCAGGTTGGGGCGAATTTTCCTACGTCAGATTCTTGTTACCCCTCCTGAAACGCTCCTAAATCTCCGATCTATAAGGCTTTTCCTTCATTACGCGCCTTGACGGTGCGGTGGGCGCATTCCTATAGTGTGCGCAAGTGGCGGAAAGTGGCATGAAGTGGGTTTTTTTGAAGGTAAAACGCCAAAAAGTGGAGAAACGCTGACGTGTTTCGCGGAGCTAACGCTATCAGTCTCGATGCAAAAGGCCGGCTTGCCATGCCCAGCCGGTATCGTGACGAGCTCGTTTCGCGAAGTTCGGGGCAGTTAATCGTCACGATCGACGCCGTTGACCCATGTTTGTGTGTTTACCCTCTGGATGAGTGGGAAATTATCGAAACCAAACTGCGCGCACTGCCTTCGCTGCGTGAAGAAAACCGCCGTCTGCAACGCTTGCTGATCGGTAATGCCGTCGACCTCGAGCTCGATGGCAGTGGTCGTTTCCTGGTGCCGCCGCGCCTGCGCGAGTACGCCAAGCTGGACAAGCGCGCGATGCTGGTGGGCCAACTGAACAAGTTCCAACTGTGGGACGAAGATGCCTGGAATGCGGTTTCTGCCGCTGACCTCGCTGCTATTCAACAACCGGGCGCCATGCCTGACGAACTGCGTGATTTGATCCTGTGACTATTGATAGCGGCTTTAACCACATCACCGTACTGCTTGACGAAGCCGTCGAGGCTCTCGCCGTACGTCCTGATGGCTGCTATCTGGACGGCACGTTCGGGCGTGGCGGGCACAGCCGGTTGATTCTCAGCCAGCTCGGGCCGGACGGCCGGTTGCTGGGGTTCGACAAGGATCCTCAAGCGATTGCCACCGGGCAAGCGCTGGCGGCCGAAGACGGCCGCTTTGTCGTTGTGCAGCGCAGCTTTGCCGAGCTGGGCGCGGAAGTCGCCGAGCGTGGCCTGGCCGGCAAGGTCAGTGGCGTGCTGCTCGACCTGGGCGTGTCGTCGCCACAACTGGACGACCCGGAGCGCGGCTTCAGTTTCCTCAATGACGGCCCGCTGGACATGCGCATGGACCCGTCCCGCGGGATCAGCGCCGCCGAATTCGTCAACACCGCCCCGGTGGAAGAAATCGCCCGTGTCTTCAAGGAGTACGGTGAAGAGCGTTTCTCCGGTCGCATGGCCCGCGCCGTGGTCGAGCGCCGCGACATCAAGCCTTTCGAGCGCACCGGCGACCTGGCCGAGGTGTTGAAAGTGGCCAACCCGGCCTGGGAAAAGGGCAAGAACCCGGCGACCCGGGCTTTCCAGGGCCTGCGCATCCACGTCAATAACGAACTGGGCGATCTGCAAGTGGGTCTCGAAGCGGCACTCGAGGCACTGGAAATCGGCGGTCGTCTGGTGGTGATCAGCTTCCATTCCCTGGAAGACCGCATCGTCAAGCTGTTCATGCGCAAGCTCACCAAGGGTGAAGCCGATAACCTGCCGCGCAACCTGCCGGTGCGTTTCGAAGCCTTCGTGCCGAAAATCAAGATCCATGGCAAAGCGCAGTTCGCTTCCGAAGCCGAACTCAAGGCCAACCCACGTGCCCGTAGCGCCGTCATGCGCGTCGCGGAGAAGTTGCGGTGAGCAAGCTCTTCGCCAAGCCCCTGCCCGGCGGCAGCTTTTTCATGCTGCTGCTGTTTATCGGCGTGCTCGTGTCGGCCATCGCCGTGTCCTATAGCGCGCACTGGAACCGGCAGTTGCTCAATACCCTTTATAACGAACTCAGCGTGCGCGACAAAGCGCAGGCCGAGTGGGGGCGGTTGATCCTGGAGCAGAGCACCTGGACCGCCCACAGCCGTATCGAAGTCCTGGCCACCGAACAGTTGAAAATGCGCATTCCCGGCGCCGCCGAAGTGCAGATGGTGGCGCCATGATGAAACTCGAAGGGGCGCTGTTCCCGTGGCGGTTTCGTCTGGTCCTGGGCTTGCTCGGGATCATGGTGGCGGCGATTTCGTGGCGCATCATCGACCTGCAGGTCGTCGACCGTGATTTCCTCAAGGGGCAGGGCGATGCCCGCAGTGTGCGGCATATTCCGATCCCGGCTCACCGTGGCCTGATCACCGACCGCAATGGCGAACCCCTGGCCGTGAGTACCCCGGTGACCACCTTGTGGGCCAACGCCAAGGAAATGCAGTTGGCCAAGGAAAAATGGCCGGCCTTGGCCGCCGCCCTCGGGCAGGACCCCAAGGCCCTGGCCGAGCGCCTCGAAGCCCAGGCCAACAAGGAATTCATTTACCTGGTGCGCGGCTTGACGCCCGAGCAGGGCCAGAGCGTGCTCGACTTGAAAGTACCCGGTGTCTACGGCATCGAAGAGTTCCGGCGTTTCTACCCGGCCGGTGAAGTCACGGCCCACATGGTCGGGTTTACCGACATCGATGACCGGGGCCGGGAAGGTGTCGAACTGGCCTATGACGAATGGCTCGCCGGGGTCGCCGGCAAGCGACAGGTCATCAAAGACCGGCGCGGCCGGCTGATCAAGGATGTCCAAGTCACCAAAAACGCCAAGGCCGGCAAGCCCTTGGCGTTGTCCATTGACCTGCGCCTGCAATATCTTGCCAACCGCGAGCTGCGCAATGCCATCGTCGAGAACGGTGCCAAGGCTGGCAGCCTGGTGATCATGGACGTGAAGACCGGCGAGATCCTGGCGATGGTCAATCAGCCGACCTACAACCCGAACAACCGTCGCAACCTGCAGCCGGCGATGATGCGCAACCGCGCGATGATCGACGTGTTCGAGCCGGGTTCGACCATGAAGGCCGTGTCCATGGCCGCCGCCCTGGAAACCGGGCGCTGGAAGCCGAGCGATACCGTCGAGGTGTACCCGGGCACCCTGCAGATTGGCAAGTACACCATTCGCGACGTGTCCAAGACCGAAGGTCCGGTGCTCGACCTGACCGGCATCCTGATCAACTCCAGTAACGTTGGCATGAGCAAGATCGCCTTCGATATCGGCGGCGAAACGATCTATCGCCTGGCCCAGAAAATCGGCCTCGGCCAGGACACCGGCCTGGGCTTCCCGGGCGAGCGTGTCGGCAACCTGCCGAACTACCGTGACTGGCGCAAGGCTGAAACCGCCACGTTGTCCTACGGCTACGGTGTTTCCGTGACCGCGATCCAGTTGGTCCATGCGTTTTCCGCCCTGGCGAACAACGGGCGCATGGCACCGCTGACCCTGATCAAGACCGACAAGGCGCCGCAGACCACCCAGGTGATCCCGGAAAATGTCGCCAAGACCATGCAGGGCATGCTGCAGCAGGTGATCGAGGCGCCGCGTGGTGTCTATCGCGCCCAGGTGCCGGCGTACCACGTGGCAGGTAAATCGGGTACGGCCCGTAAAACCTCCGTGGGCACCAAAGGCTACGCCGAGAACTCCTACCGTTCGCTGTTTGCCGGCTTCGGCCCGATGAGCGACCCGCGCTACGCCATCGTCGTGGTCATCGACGAACCGAGCAAGGCGGGTTATTTCGGTGGCCTGGTCTCGGCGCCGGTGTTCAGCAAAGTGATGTCCGGCACCCTGCGCCTGATGAACATTACCCCGGATAACCTGCCGCCGACCCAGCAGGCCAATACCGCACCGGTCGTTCCCTTGAAAGCCGAAGGAGGGCGTGGCTGATGTCCTTGAGCCTGAACAAGATTTTCGCCCACGCCGGTCACGATCTGCTGATTCGTGAATTGGCCCTGGACAGCCGCAATGTACGTGCCGGGGACTTGTTCCTGGCGGTGCCGGGCGCTCGTGTCGATGGCCGCGACCATATCGCCGACGCCTTGAAGCGTGGCGCGGCTGCCGTGGCTTATGAAGTGCAAGGCGCCACCGTGCTGCCCATCACTGATGTTCCCTTGATTCCGGTCAAGGGCCTGGCGGCGCAGCTGTCGGACATCGCCGGGCGTTTTTATGGCGACCCGAGCCGTCACCTGAACCTGGTGGGCGTGACGGGTACCAACGGCAAGACCAGCGTGACCCAACTGGTGGCCCAGGCGTTGGACCTGCTCGGCCAGCATTGCGGGATTGTCGGCACCTTGGGCAACGGTTTTCATGGCGCGCTGGAAAGCGGCCTGCACACCACGCCGAACCCGATTGCCGTGCAAGCGACCCTGGCGGACCTGAAGAAGGCCGGTGCCAAGGCCGTTGCGATGGAAGTCTCGTCCCATGGCCTGGACCAGGGCCGAGTGACGGCGCTGGCATTCGATGTGGCGGTGTTGACCAACCTGTCCCGGGACCACCTGGATTACCACGGCACCATGCAGGCCTACGGCGAAGCCAAGGCCAAGCTGTTTGCCTGGAATGACTTGAAATGCCGGGTCATCAACCTCGACGACGAGTTCGGTCGGCAACTGGCCGCCGACAAGCGCGAGTCCCGGTTGATCACCTATAGCCTGGAAGATACCAGCGCCTACCTTTATATACGTCAGGCGCAGTTCAATGACGAAGGCGTGCGCGCCACGCTGGTCACGCCCCAGGGCGAGCACCATTTGCGCAGCACCTTGCTCGGCCGCTTCAACCTGAGCAACGTATTGGCGGCCATTGGCGCCTTGCTCGGCCTGGACTATGCGCTGGACGAAATTCTCAAGGTGTTGCCAAAGCTCGAAGGGCCAGCCGGGCGCATGCAGCGCCTTGGCGGTGGGGCCCAACCGTTGGTGGTGGTCGATTACGCCCATACCCCTGACGCGTTGGAAAAAGTCCTCACGGCCCTGCGTCCTCACGCCAAGGGCAAGTTGCTGTGCCTGTTCGGCTGCGGTGGCGATCGTGATCGCGGCAAGCGGCCATTGATGGCCGAAGTCGTGGAGCGGCTGGCAGACGGCGTGCTGGTCACCGACGACAACCCGCGCAGCGAAGACCCACTGCGAATTTTCGACGACATCCGCGCCGGTTTTACCGCTGTGGATAAGGTCAACTTCGTCGCTGGTCGCGGCCAGGCCATCGCCCAGTTGATCGCCAGCGCCTCGGCGGACGATGTCATCGTCCTGGCAGGCAAGGGCCACGAGGACTATCAGGAAATCAACGGCGAACGCCATGCGTTCTCCGATCTGGTGGAAGCCGATCACGCCCTGACCGCGTGGGAGGTGGCCCATGCTTAAGGCCCTGAAACTCAGCGAACTGACCAACGCCCTGAATGCGCGCCTCATCGCCGCGGACGCCAGCTTCGACGGCGTCAGCATCGACAGCCGGGCGATCGCACCGGGGCAATTGTTCGTCGCCCTGGCCGGGCCGCGTTTCGACGGTCACGATTACTTGAACGAGGTCGCGGGCAAAGGTGCGGTCGCAGCCCTGGTCGAGCGGGAAGTGAGCAACAGCACGTTGCCGCAATTGCTCGTCAACGACACTCGCCAGGCCCTGGGCCAGCTCGGTGCACTGAACCGTGCGGCGTATGGCAACCCGGTCGCCGCCATCACCGGCTCCAGCGGTAAGACCACGGTCAAGGAAATGCTTGCCAGCATCCTGCGCACCCGCGGTCCGGTGCTGGCGACCCGGGGCAACCTGAACAACGACCTCGGCGTGCCGCTGACCTTGCTGGAGCTGGCGCCGGAACACAGCGCCGCCGTCATCGAGCTGGGGGCTTCGCGGCTCGGCGAGATTGCCTACACCGTGGCGATGACCAAGCCTCATGTGGCGGTGCTCAACAACGCCGGTACCGCCCACGTCGGCGAGTTCGGCGGCCCGGAAAAAATCGTCGAGGCCAAGGGCGAGATCATCGAAGGGCTGGATGCCGATGGCGTCGCCGTGCTGAATCTCGACGACAAGGCTTTCGAAATCTGGAAGACCCGGGCGGGCGAGCGCAAGGTGCTGACCTTTGCCCTGAGCAACCTCGCCGCGAATTTCTACGCCAGCGACCTGGACCGTGATGCCCGTGGTTGCCCGGCCTTCAACCTGCACAGCCCCGACGGCGCCGAGCGGGTCCAGTTGAACCTGCTGGGTACCCATAACGTTGCCAACGCCCTGGCCGCGGCGGCTGCCGCCCATGCCCTGGGTGTGTCGCTGCCGGGCATCGTCGCCGGGCTGAACGCCGTGCAGCCGGTCAAGGGGCGCTCCGTCGCGCAACTGGCCAGCAACGGCATGCGCGTGATCGACGACACCTACAACGCCAACCCGTCGTCCATGTGCGCGGCCGTGGACATCCTCGCCGGTTTCTCCGGCCGCACCGTGCTGGTGCTGGGGGATATCGGTGAACTGGGCGAGTGGGCGCAACAGGGCCATCACGACGTTGGTGCCTATGCCCGCGGCAAGGTCGATGCGCTGTATGCGGTCGGTCCGATGATGGCCCATGCGGTCGCCGCGTTTGGCGAACACGCGCGGCATTTCACCACTCAAGCCGAACTGATCCAGGCCCTGGGCGCCGAGCAGGACCCGAACACCACCTTATTGATCAAGGGCTCACGCAGCGCAGCGATGGAAAACATCGTCGCGGCACTGTGCGGCGCCTCCACGGAGAAACATTAATGCTGCTGCTGCTAGCGGAGTACCTGCAACAGTTCCACAAAGGCTTCGCGGTCTTCCAGTACCTGACCCTGCGCGGGATCCTGGGTGTGCTGACCGCGTTGTCGTTGTCGCTGTTCCTGGGCCCGTGGATGATCCGCACCCTGCAGAACCTGCAGATCGGCCAGTCGGTCCGTAACGACGGTCCGCAATCGCACCTGTCCAAATCCGGCACCCCGACCATGGGTGGCGCGTTGATCCTGTCGTCCATCGGCATCAGCACCTTGCTCTGGGCCGACCTGGCGAACCGCTACGTCTGGGTCGTGCTGTTGGTGACTTTGCTTTTCGGTGCCATCGGCTGGGTCGATGATTACCGCAAGGTGATCGAGAAGAACTCCCGGGGGCTGCCGAGCCGCTGGAAATATTTCTGGCAGTCGGTGTTCGGCCTCGGCGCGGCGATCTTCCTTTACATGACCGCCGCCTCGCCGGTGGAAACCACCCTGATCCTGCCGATGCTCAAGGACTACAGCATTCCGCTGGGCGCCGGTTTCATCGTGCTGACCTACCTGGTGATCGTTGGCTCGAGCAACGCGGTCAACCTCACCGACGGCCTCGACGGCCTGGCGATCATGCCGACGGTCATGGTCGGCGGCGCGTTGGGAATCTTCTGCTACCTGTCGGGTAACGTGAAGTTCGCCGAATACCTGCTGATCCCTTATGTGCCGGGGGCGGGCGAGCTGATCGTGTTCTGCGGTGCACTGATCGGTGCCGGCCTGGGCTTTTTGTGGTTCAACACCTACCCGGCGCAAGTCTTCATGGGCGATGTCGGCGCGCTGGCGCTGGGCGCGGCCCTGGGCACCATCGCGGTGATCGTTCGCCAGGAAATCGTCCTGTTCATCATGGGCGGCGTGTTCGTGATGGAGACCCTGTCAGTCGTCATTCAGGTTGCTTCCTTTAAATTGACCGGCCGCCGCGTATTCCGCATGGCGCCGATCCACCACCACTTTGAACTCAAGGGCTGGCCCGAGCCGCGTGTGATCGTCCGTTTCTGGATCATCACCGTGATTCTGGTGCTGATCGGCCTTGCCACCCTGAAGCTGAGGTAGAACGAGTGTCCCTGATCGCTTCTGACCACTTCCGCATCGTTGTCGGCCTCGGCAAGAGCGGCATGTCCCTGGTTCGCTTCCTGGCGAACCGGGGCGTGTCGTTTGCCGTGGCCGACACGCGGGAAAATCCGCCTGAGCTGGCCACGCTGCGCCGTGACTATCCCCAGGTGGACGTGCGTTGTGGCGAGCTGGACGTCGAATTCCTGTGCCGCGCCGATGAGCTCTACGTGAGCCCCGGCCTGGCCCTGGCGACTCCGGCCCTGCAGGCGGCCGCTGCCCGTGGCGTGAAACTGTCCGGCGACATCGAGCTGTTCGCGCGTAACGCCAAGGCGCCGATCGTTGCCATCAGCGGTTCGAACGCCAAGAGCACCGTCACCACCCTGGTGGGCGAGATGGCCACGGCGGCCGGCAAGCGCGTCGCCGTGGGCGGCAACCTCGGTACCCCGGCCCTGGACCTGCTCAGCGACGACGTCGAGCTGTACGTGATGGAGCTGTCGAGCTTCCAGCTGGAAACCACCGACCACCTGGGCGCCGAAGTGGCCACCGTGCTCAACGTCAGCGAAGACCACATGGACCGCTACAGCGGCCTGCCGGCCTATCACCTGGCCAAGCACCGGATCTTCCGCGGGGCCCGGCAGGTGGTGTTCAACCGCCAGGACGCCTTGACCCGTCCGTTGCTGGGCGAGGGCATGCCGTGCTGGTCCTTCGGCCTGGGGGTTCCGGATTTCAAAGGCTTCGGCTTGCGCGAAGAGAATGGCGAGAAATACCTGGCCTTCGAATTCCAGAACCTGATGCCGGTGCGCGAACTGAAGATTCGTGGCGCCCATAACCAGGCCAATGCCCTGGCCGCGTTGGCCCTGGGGCATGCGGTCGGCCTGCCGTTCGACGCCATGCTATCGGCCCTGCGCACGTTTGCCGGTCTCGAACACCGCTGCCAGTGGGTGCGCGACCTTGATGGCGTGGCCTGGTACAACGACTCCAAGGCCACCAACGTCGGTGCCGCGCTGGCGGCCATCGAAGGGTTGGGGGCGGACATCGCAGGCAAGCTCGTGCTGATTGCCGGCGGCGACGGCAAGGGCGCCGACTTCAAGGACTTGCGCGACCCTGTGGCAGCCAACTGCCGTGCCGTGGTGCTGATGGGCCGCGACCGCGAATTGATCGCCCAGGCCCTCGGCGATGCCGTGCCGCTGGTTCGCGTCGGTTCGCTGGACGAGGCGGTGCAGCAATGCCGCGCTCTCGCGCAGCCGGGCGACGCGGTGCTGTTGTCGCCGGCCTGCGCCAGTTTCGACATGTTCAAGAACTATGAAGAGCGCGGGCAGTTGTTCGCCCGGGCCGCGGAGGACTTGGCATGAGCCTGATGAACATCATCAAGCCGTACCCGTCGCCGTTGATCACCGGACGTGGCATCGACCTGGATTTCCCGATGCTCGCCGGTTGCCTGGCCTTGCTGGGACTGGGCCTGGTGATGATCACCTCCGCGTCGTCGGAAGTGGCCGCCGTGCAGTCGGGCAACACCCTTTACCACATGATCCGCCACCTGGTTTACCTGGTGATCGGCCTGGGCGCGTGCGTTGTCACCATGATGGTGCCAATCGCCACCTGGCAACGCCTGGGCTGGTTGATGCTGCTCGGTGCCTTCGGCCTGTTGGTGATGGTGCTGGTGCCGGGGATCGGCCGCGAGGTCAACGGCTCGATGCGCTGGATCGGCTTCAGCTTCTTCAACGTGCAGCCCTCGGAGATCGCCAAGGTCTTCGTGGTGATTTTCCTGGCCGGTTATCTGGTGCGTCGCCAGAAAGAAGTGCGCGAGAGCTGGATGGGCTTCTTCAAGCCGTTCATCGTCTTGCTGCCCATGGCGGGCCTGCTGCTGATGGAGCCGGACTTCGGCGCCACGGTGGTGATGATGGGCGCCGCCGCGGCGATGCTGTTCCTCGGTGGGGTCGGGCTGTTTCGCTTCATCCTGATGGTGGCGTTGGCGGTGGCGGCCGTGACCGTGCTGGTTCAGGCGCAACCGTACCGGATGGCGCGCCTGATCACCTTCACCGACCCGTGGGCCGACCAGTTCGGTTCCGGCTATCAATTGACCCAGGCCTTGATTGCCTTCGGTCGCGGCGAATGGTTGGGCGTGGGCCTGGGCAACAGCGTGCAGAAGCAGTTCTACCTGCCGGAAGCCCACACCGACTTCGTATTCTCGGTACTGGCCGAAGAGCTGGGCGTCGTCGGCTCCCTGTGCACCGTCGCCCTGTTCGTGTTCGTCTGTGTGCGCGGCATGTACATCGGCTTGTGGGCCGAAAAGGCCAAGCAGTTTTTCGCCGCTTACGTGGCGTATGGCTTGTCGTTCCTGTGGATCGGCCAGTTCCTGATCAACATCGGCGTGAACGTCGGCCTCTTGCCGACCAAAGGTCTGACGCTGCCGTTCCTCAGTTATGGCGGCAGTTCCCTGGTGATCTGCTGCGCGTGCCTTGGTTTGTTGCTGCGCATCGAGTGGGAGAGCCGAACCCACCTGGGCAGCGAAGAGATGGAATTCCAGGAGAGCGACTTCGCCGAGGAGCCGACTCATGGGCGCTAACGTGCTGATCATGGCGGGCGGTACCGGCGGGCACGTGTTCCCGGCGCTGGCCTGTGCCCGGGAGTTCCAGTCACGGGGCTACACCGTGCACTGGCTGGGTACGCCGCGGGGGATCGAGAACGAATTGGTGCCTGGCGCCGGCCTCGAACTGCACCGGATCGACGCCAGCGGCCTGCGGGGCAAGGGCAAGTTGTCGTTGCTCAAGGCGCCGCTGATGCTGCTCAAGTCGATCTGGCAGGCGCGAGCGATCATTCGTCGGTTGCGCCCGGTGTGCGTGGTCGGGTTCGGTGGTTATGTGACCGGCCCTGGCGGCGTTGCGGCAAAACTGGCCGGCGTGCCGGTGATCGTCCACGAGCAGAACGCCGTGGCCGGTACCGCCAATCGGTTACTGGTGCCGTTGGCCGCCCGGGTCTGTGAAGCCTTTCCCGACACCTTTACCCTGTCGGGCAGCCGCCGCACCACCGGTAATCCGGTGCGTACCGAGCTGTTCCTGGAGACACCGCGCCCGGCCCTGGCTGGACGCAAGGCGCGTTTGCTGATCCTGGGTGGAAGCCTGGGGGCAGAACCGTTGAACAAATTGCTGCCCGAAGCCTTGTCGCTGGTCGCTCCCGACCTGCGGCCGGAAGTGTTCCATCAGGCTGGCAAACATCACGATGAAGTGACCGCCGAGCGCTACCGCGCCGCCGGCGTCGAGGCGCAAGTGCAGCCTTTCATCAAAGACATGGCCCAAGCCTATGGCTGGGCCGACCTGGTGGTCTGCCGCGCAGGCGCGCTGACCATCAGTGAACTGGCTGCCGCCGGTCTGCCCTCGATGCTGGTGCCTTTGCCCCACGCCATCGACGATCACCAGACCCGTAACGCCGATTATTTGGCCCGTGAAGGCGCTGCCTTCCTGATGCCGCAAAGAACGACTGGCGCCGCGGATCTCGCCGCCCGCCTGACAGAGGTTTTGATGCAGCCGCAACGACTTGAAGACATGGCCCGCGCCGCCCGCCGCCTGGCCAAACCCGATGCCACGGCCCAAGTGGTCGATACCTGCCTGGAGGTGGCCCATGGTTGAGAATCGCAAAGCCATGCCGCAACCGGAAATGCGCCGTATCCGCCGTATCCACTTCGTCGGTATCGGCGGCGTGGGCATGTGCGGGATCGCCGAGGTATTGCTGAACCTGGGTTACCAGGTCTCGGGTTCCGACCTGAAAGCTTCCCCGGTCACCGAGCGCCTGGAGTCCTTCGGTGCGCAGATCTTTATCGGTCACCGTGCCGAGAACGCCGCCGATGCTGACGTGCTGGTGGTTTCCAGCGCCGTGAACACCTCCAACCCGGAAGTCGCCACCGCCCTGGAACGCCGCATTCCGGTGGTGCCACGGGCTGAGATGCTCGCCGAGCTGATGCGCTATCGCCATGGCATCGCCGTCGCCGGTACCCACGGCAAAACCACCACCACCAGCCTGATCGCCTCGGTGTTCGCGGCCGGTGGCCTGGACCCGACGTTCGTGATCGGTGGTCGTTTGAATGCCGCGGGCACCAATGCCCAGCTGGGCACCAGCCGCTACCTGATCGCCGAAGCCGACGAGAGCGATGCGAGCTTCCTGCACCTGCAACCGCTGGTGGCCGTGGTGACCAACATCGACGCCGACCACATGGCGACCTACGACGGTGACTTCAACAAACTGAAGAAAACCTTCGTCGAGTTCCTCCACAACCTGCCGTTCTACGGTCTGGCCGTGGTGTGCCTGGACGACCCGGTGGTGCGTGAAATCCTGCCGCTGATCAAGCGTCCGACCGTGACCTACGGCTTTGGCGAAGACGCCGACGTGCGCGCCATCAATGTGCGCCAGCAAGGCATGCAGACGTTCTTCACCGTCTTGCGCCCTGATCGCGAGCCGTTGGACGTGTCGGTGAACATGCCCGGCAACCACAACGTGCTCAATTCCTTGGCCACCATCTGCATCGCCACCGACGAAGGCGTCAGCGATGAAGCCATCGTCCAGGGCCTGTCCGGGTTCCAGGGCGTGGGCCGACGTTTCCAGGTCTACGGCGAACTGCCGGTGGACGGCGGCAACGTGATGCTGGTGGACGACTATGGCCACCACCCGACCGAAGTCGCGGCGGTGATCAAGGCCGTGCGCGGTGGCTGGCCGGAGCGGCGCCTGGTGATGGTTTACCAGCCGCACCGCTATAGCCGCACCCGCGACCTGTATGACGATTTCGTCCAGGTGCTGGCCGACGCCAACGTGCTGCTGTTGATGGAAGTCTACCCGGCCGGTGAAGAGCCGATCCCCGGGGCCGACAGCCGCCAGCTGTGCCACAGCATTCGTCAACGCGGCCAGTTGGACCCGATCTACATCGAACGTGGCGTGGACCTCGCGCCGCTGGTCAAGCCGTTGCTGCGCGCCGGCGACATCCTGCTGTGCCAGGGGGCCGGTGACATCGGTGGCCTGGCCCCGAAACTGTTGAAAAGTCCGTTATTCGCCGGAGCAATCGTGGCCTCCAGCGAGGGGAAACTGAAATGACTGCTGCCTACGCCAACCTGGTCTCGACCCTCGATCCGCAAGCCTTCGGCCGCGTGGCCGTGCTGTTCGGTGGCAAGAGCGCCGAGCGCGAGGTGTCCCTCAAGTCCGGCAACGCCGTGTTGCAAGCCTTGCAAAGTGCCGGCGTCGACGCCTTCGGCATCGATGTGGGCGACGATTTCCTGCAGCGCCTGCTGAGCGAAAAGATCGATCGCGCGTTCATCATCCTCCATGGTCGCGGCGGCGAAGACGGCAGCATGCAAGGCCTGCTCGAATGCCTGGGGATCCCCTACACCGGCAGCGGCATCCTGGCATCCGCCCTGGCGATGGATAAACTGCGCACCAAGCAGGTCTGGCACAGCCTCGGTATTCCGACGCCGCGTCACGCCGTGCTGGCGTCCGAGGCCGATTGTATTTCGGCGGCCACGGAACTGGGCTTCCCTTTGATCGTCAAACCGGCCCATGAAGGTTCAAGTATCGGCATGGCGAAAGTGAATTCGCTGCCTGAGTTGACCGCGGCATGGAAGGACGCCAGTTCCTACGATTCGCAAGTGTTGGTCGAACAATGGATCACCGGTCCCGAGTTCACCATCGCCACCCTGCGTGACCAGGTGTTGCCCCCGATTGCGCTGGGCACGCCCCACACGTTCTACGACTACGACGCCAAGTACATCGCCAACGATACCCAGTACCGCATTCCCTGCGGGCTGGACGCTGCCAAGGAAAAAGAACTGATGGACCTCACGGCCAAGGCCTGTGAGGCGCTGGGTATCGCCGGTTGGGGCCGGGCAGACGTGATGCAGGACGCCGATGGGCAGTTCTGGTTCCTGGAAGTCAACACCGCGCCCGGCATGACCGATCACAGCCTGGTACCGATGGCGGCCCGTGCCGCCGGTCTGGATTTCCAGCAACTGGTGTTGTCGATCCTGGCGGCCAGTGTCGGCCCTCAAGAGCCAAGAGGTTAAGCCATGCAAGGCGCATCGCTTCGTCATCAGCCATCCGCACCCGGTCGCAAGCCGGTGCCGCGGGGTGCCAGCCGAATGGTGGCCAAAGAGCCGATGTCGGCGCGCTTGCCGAAAGCCAACTTTGGTTTTCTCAAGAGCCTGTTCTGGCCGGTGCTGCTGGTGGCGTTGGGGTTCGGTACCTATGAAGGCGCGCAACGGTTGCTGCCTTATGCCGACCGGCCGATCGCCCGGATCAACGTCCAGGGCGACCTGAGCTACATCAGCCAGCAGGCAGTGCAGCAGCGGATCGCCCCGTTCGTCGCGTCGAGTTTCTTCACCATCGACCTGGCGGGCATGCGCACGGAGCTGGAGCAGATGCCCTGGATCGCTCACGCCGAAGTCCGGCGGGTGTGGCCCGACCAGGTGTCGATTCGCCTGGAAGAGCAACTGCCGGTGGCCCGTTGGGGCGACGAGTCGTTGCTGAACAACCAGGGCCAGGCGTTTACGCCGCGAGAACTGGCCAATTATGAACATTTGCCACAACTGTTCGGTCCACAGCGGGCCCAGCAGCAAGTGATGCAGCAATACCAGGTGTTGAGCCAGATGCTGCGGCCGTTGGGCTTCTCCATCGCGCGCCTGGAATTGCGTGAGCGCGGCAGTTGGTTCCTGACCACTGGCGCGGGCAGCTCGGGGCCGGGCATCGAGCTGTTGCTCGGGCGCGGCAACCTGGTGGAAAAGATGCGCCGCTTCATCGCCATCTATGACAAGACGCTCAAAGAACAGATTACGAACATTGCGCGCATCGATCTGCGCTACGCCAACGGCCTGGCCGTTGGCTGGCGGGAACCTGTAGCGCCGACGACGGCCGAACCCGCCGTCGCGAAGAATTAAGAAGAGGCAGGACCCATGGCAAACGTGCAAAGCGGGAAAATGATCGTCGGTCTCGATATCGGCACTTCCAAGGTGGTGGCGCTGGTAGGCGAAGTCGCGGACGACGGCACGCTGGTCATCGTCGGGATCGGTACACACCCGTCCCGCGGCTTGAAAAAAGGCGTGGTGGTGAATATCGAGTCCACCGTGCAATCGATCCAGCGCGCCATCGAAGAGGCGCAGCTGATGGCCGGTTGCCGGATCCACTCGGCGTTCGTCGGCGTGGCGGGCAATCACATCCGCAGCCTGAACTCCCACGGCATCGTGGCGATTCGTGATCGCGAAGTCAGCTCCGCGGACCTTGAGCGCGTACTCGACGCGGCCCAGGCCGTGGCGATCCCGGCCGACCAGCGTGTGCTGCACACCCTGCCGCAGGATTACGTGATCGATAACCAGGAAGGCGTGCGTGAGCCCCTGGGCATGTCCGGCGTGCGCCTGGAAGCCAAGGTCCACGTGGTGACCTGTGCGGTGAACGCTGCGCAGAACATCGAGAAATGCGTGCGTCGCTGCGGCCTGGAAATCGACGACATCATCCTCGAGCAACTGGCCTCGGCCTACTCGGTGCTGACCGACGACGAGAAAGAGCTGGGCGTGTGCCTGGTGGACATCGGCGGCGGCACCACCGACATCGCGATCTTCACCGAAGGCGCGATCCGCCACACGGCCGTGATCCCGATTGCCGGCGACCAGGTGACCAACGACATCGCCATGGCGTTGCGCACTCCGACCCAGTACGCCGAGGAAATCAAGATCCGTTACGCCTGCGCCCTGGCGAAGCTGGCCGGTGCCGGTGAAACCATCAAGGTGCCAAGCGTCGGCGACCGTCCACCGCGCGAATTGTCGCGCCAGGCCCTGGCCGAAGTGGTCGAGCCGCGCTACGACGAGCTGTTCACGCTGATCCAGGCCGAACTGCGTCGCAGCGGCTACGAAGACCTGATCCCGGCCGGCATCGTGCTGACCGGCGGTACGTCGAAGATGGAAGGTGCGGTGGAGCTGGCCGAAGAGATTTTCCACATGCCGGTGCGCCTGGGCGTGCCCCATGGCGTCAAGGGCCTGGATGACGTGGTCCGCAACCCGATCTATTCCACCGGCGTGGGCCTGTTGATGTACGGCCTGCAGAAACAGTCCGACGGGATCTCGTTTTCAGGGATCGGCAGCCGCGACAGCTACAGCAGCGACGAGCCGAAGGCACCGCTGTTCGAGCGGCTCCAGGCTTGGGTCAAAGGCAACTTCTAAACAGTTTCAAAGCTTCACGCGGCAGGTTTCAGGCTTGGCGCTGGAAGACGCAGCAAACGCAGTAGGCGAAAAAACTAGAGAATGAAAGGAGAGGGAAAATGTTCGAACTCGTAGACAACATCCCCGCTAGCCCGGTTATCAAAGTAATCGGTGTCGGCGGTGGCGGCGGCAACGCTGTCAACCACATGGTCAAGAGCAACATTGAAGGCGTTGAATTCATCTGCGCCAACACTGATGCCCAGGCGCTGAAATCCATCGGCGCGCGGACCATCCTGCAACTGGGCACTGGCGTGACCAAAGGCCTGGGTGCCGGCGCCAACCCTGAGGTCGGTCGTCAGGCCGCTCTCGAAGACCGTGAGCGCATCGCTGAAGTCCTGCAAGGCACCAACATGGTGTTCATCACCACCGGCATGGGCGGCGGTACCGGTACGGGTGCGGCGCCAATCATCGCCGAAGTGGCCAAGGAAATGGGGATCCTCACCGTTGCGGTGGTGACCCGTCCGTTCCCTTTCGAAGGCCGCAAGCGTATGCAGATCGCCGACGAAGGTATCCGTCTGCTGTCTGAAAGCGTCGACTCGTTGATCACCATTCCCAACGAGAAGCTGCTGACCATCCTGGGTAAAGACGCAAGCCTGCTGTCGGCTTTCGCCAAGGCTGACGACGTACTGGCCGGTGCCGTTCGCGGTATCTCCGACATCATCAAGCGTCCAGGCATGATCAACGTCGACTTTGCCGACGTACGGACTGTCATGAGCGAAATGGGCATGGCGATGATGGGCACTGGCTGCGCCAGCGGTCCGAACCGTGCACGCGAGGCCACCGAAGCGGCCATCCGCAACCCGTTGCTCGAAGACGTGAACCTGCAAGGTGCACGCGGCATCCTGGTGAACATCACCGCCGGTCCTGACCTGTCCCTGGGTGAGTACTCCGACGTGGGTAGCATCATCGAAGCCTTCGCTTCCGAGCACGCGATGGTCAAGGTCGGTACCGTTATCGATCCGGACATGCGCGACGAGTTGCACGTTACCGTGGTTGCCACCGGTCTGGGCGCGAAAATCGAGAAGCCTGTGAAGGTCATCGACAACACCGTTCACACCTCCATGGCTTCGCAACCGCAACAACAAGTGGCTTCGCGCCAGGAAGCGCCTGCGGTGAACTACCGTGACCTGGACCGTCCGACCGTCATGCGCAACCAGGCCCAGGCCGGTACTGCGACTGCCGCGAAGATGAATCCGCAAGACGATCTGGATTACCTGGACATCCCGGCTTTCCTGCGTCGTCAGGCCGATTGATGAAATGTATCAGGGGGATACGGGTGATTGGTGTTCAGCAAAGGTCTGGTCTGCTATCATCGCCAGCCTTTGTTGATACCAGTTCGCAATTTGCGCTGAAGCGGCCCATGCCATGATTAAACAACGCACCCTGAAGAATATTATCCGTGCCACAGGTGTCGGCTTGCACTCCGGCGAGAAGGTCTACCTGACCCTCAAGCCCGCGCCTATCGATACCGGCATTGTGTTTTGTCGTGCCGACCTCGACCCTGTGGTGCAGATTCCTGCTCGCGCGGAAAACGTTGGTGAAACCACTATGTCGACCACACTGGTCAACGGTGACACCAAAGTGGATACGGTGGAGCATTTGCTCTCGGCCATGGCTGGCCTGGGCATCGATAACGCCTACGTCGAGCTCTCCGCGTCCGAAGTCCCGATCATGGATGGCAGTGCCGGACCCTTCGTATTCCTGATTCAATCGGCTGGCCTGGAAGAGCAGGACGCAGCCAAGAAGTTCATCCGCATCCTGCGGGAAGTGACAGTGGAAGACGGCGACAAGCGCGCCACTTTCGTCCCTTTCGAAGGTTTCAAGGTGAGCTTCGAGATCGATTTCGATCATCCGGTTTTCCGTGACCGCACCCAGAGTGCAAGCGTGGATTTTTCCAGTACTTCGTTCGTAAAAGAAGTCAGCCGCGCCCGTACCTTTGGTTTCATGAGTGATATCGAGTACCTGCGCAAGCACAACCTCGCACTCGGCGGCAGTGTTGAAAACGCGATCGTGGTCGATTCCGATGGTGTATTGAACGAAGACGGTCTTCGTTATGAAGACGAATTCGTCAAGCACAAGATCCTCGATGCAATCGGCGACCTCTACCTGCTGGGCAATAGCCTGATTGGTGAGTTCAAGGGCTTCAAGTCCGGCCACGCACTGAACAACCAGTTGCTGCGCAAGTTGATTGAGCAGAAAGATGCTTGGGAAGTCGTGACGTTCGAAGACGCCAGTACCGCACCAATCTCTTACATGCGCCCTGTCGCGGCGGTGTAAGCAAAAAACCTCTCTAGTTTTTAAGGGCTGCCTTCGGGTGG
>NZ_JACNDD010000059.1:0-39492 GCF_017351395.1 Pseudomonas sp. FW305-28 | reverse complement strand
TTATAACCACCACAGGGAATCGTGCCTGGCTTGGGGTTAATTCCAGCCAGCGCGATCCATCATGCGAATGGCTTCGGCCTGGCGTTTACCCGCGACTTCCACCGGCAAGGTGTCGGCCTTGAACGAGCCCCAGGCCGCCACTTCCTTGGACGGCTCGACCTTCGGGTTGGCCGGGAACTCCTGGTTCACGTCGGCGAAGATGCTTTGCGCTTCCGGCGTGGTCATCCACTCCACCAGTTTCTTGGCGGCATCCGGATGCGGCGCATGCTTGGTCAAGCCAATGCCCGAGAGGTTGATGTGCACGCCGCGATCAGCCTGGTTCGGCCAGAACAGCTTCACCTTCAGGTCCGGCTTCTGCTGGTGCAGGCGGCCATAGTAGTAGGTGTTGACGATGCCGACATCGCACTGGCCAGCATTGATCGCTTCAAGCAATGCGGTGTCATCGGAGAACACGTCGGTGGAGAGGTTCCTGACCCAGCCCTTGAGGATTTCCTCGGTTTTTTCCGCACCATGGGTTTCGATCAGCGTGGCGGTCAGGGACTGGTTATAGACCTTTTTCGAGGTCCTCAGGCACAGCCGGCCTTCCCACTCTTTGCCGGCCAGCGCTTCATAGGTAGTCAACTCACCCGGTTTAACCCGGTCGGTGGAATAGGCAATGGTCCGCGCCCGCAGGCTCAGGCCGGTCCAGGCGTGGGACGAGGCGCGGTATTGGGACGGGATGTTGGCGTCGATCACCGGGGAGGTGAACGGCTGGAGAATGCCCATCTGCTCGGCCTGCCAGAGGTTGCCGGCATCGACGGTGAGCAGCAGGTCGGCGGTGGCGTTCTCGCCTTCGGCCTTGATCCGCTGCATCAACGGCGCTTCCTTGTCGGTGATGAATTTCACCGAGACGCCGGTTTTCTGGGTGTAGGCATCGAAGACCGGCTTGATCAGTTCATCGATACGCGAGGAGTAGACCACCACCTCATCGGCGGCCTGGGCGGCAGTGGTGCCGATCAGGGTCAAGGCGAGGACGGACAGCAGGCGCTTGGTTGCCAACATGATAGCGGTCTCTGGATGGCGAAAGAGGCGCAAATGATAAGGACTCACATTTGGCTTCTCAATCGAACAGTGGGTGGACACATTTCCAAATGTTGCACAGATGGAGTGAGGTGGCTGTGACGGCCTCATCGCGAGCAAGCTCGCTCCCACATTCGAACCGGTGACGACTGTGGGAGCGAGCTTGCTCGCGATGAGGCCATAAGCCCCAACCCACATCTCAGGCCTTGGCCAAATCCGGCAAGTCCCCACTCAACCCCAGCGCCTCGCGCACGAACAAGGCCTTGGCCTCAGGCAGGCGGTCCACCAGCTTCAGCCCGGTGTTGCGCAACCAGCGCACCGGCAGCGGATCGGCCTGGAACAACCGCTCGAAGCCCTCCATCGCCGCCATCAGCGCCAGGTTGTGGGGCATGCGTCGGCGCTCGTAGCGGCTCAACACCTTCACGTCCGCCAACCGCTCGCCACGACCAGCCGCGTGCAACAGCACTTCGGCCAGCACGGCGGCGTCGAGGAAGCCCAGGTTCACCCCCTGCCCGGCCAATGGATGGATGGTATGGGCCGCGTCGCCGATCAACGCCAGCCCTTCGGCCACATAGCGCTTGGCATGTCGCTGGCGCAGCGGCACGCACAGGCGCGGGTCGGCGCTCAATACCGGGCCAAGCTGGCCTTCGAAGGCGCGTTCCAATTCGTTGCAAAATTCGCTGTCATCGAGCGCCATCAAGCGCTGCGCTTCTTCGGGGGTGGTGGACCAGACAATCGAGCACCAGTCGTGCTGGCCGTCACGCTCAAGGGGCAGGAACGCCAGTGGGCCGTTGTCGGTGAAGCGCTGCCATGCCGTCATCCGATGCGGCCGGGTGCTGCGCACGCTGGTGACGATGGCGTGGTGCAGGTAATCCCATTCGCGCGTCGCCACGCCGGTCAGGCGGCGCACAGCGGAATTCGCGCCATCGGCGGCAATGACCAGGGGCGCCCGCAACGTGCGGCCGTCGGCCAGGGTCAGCAGCCAGTCGTCACCGGAACGACGCATCTGCTCCAGCCGGGCGTTGGCCAACAAGCCCAGGTCGCAGTCATGCAGGCGGTCCAGCAGGGCATCCTGCACCACGCGATTTTCCACGATGTGCCCAAGCGTCTCGGCATGCAGGCTGGCCGCGGAAAAATGGATCTGCCCGGTGCCACTGCCGTCCCAGACGTGCATGTCGGTGTAAGGGCTGGTACGCCGGGTGGTGATGCCCTGCCAGACGCCCAGGCGATCGAGGATCCGCTGGCTGGCCGTCGACAAGGCACTGACCCGGGGCTCGAACGCGGCCTGGGGATCGAACGGCTTGACGCTCATCGGGCTGCCGTCGAGCAACAACACTTGCAAGCCACTGCCCTGCAACGCCAGCGCCAGGGCGCTGCCGACCATACCGGCGCCGACAATCAGCAGATCTGCACGCAATTCCATGCTCTAAGCCTGTTTTGCGGGCGACATCAGCCGCCCATGAAAAGAAATGACCACCCCAGCCTCAAGCATCGGGACGCGTCCCCAGCCCCATGGCCTGGCGGGCGAACCAGCGCTTGGCCGGCGGCAGCAGGTCGAGGCCCAGCAAGCCGAGGTTGCGGCCCAGGGACACCAACGGCAGGCTGCTGCCGAACAGCCGCGTGACCTGGTCGGAGAAGCCCACGGTCAGGGCCTGGTCCATGCGCTGGCTCTCGCGGTAGGCTTGCAACACAGCAAAATCCCCCGGCTCGCGGTCGCTGTCGAGCAAGGCATCGGCCAGGGCCTGGGCATCGCGCAGGGACAGGTTGAACCCCTGCCCGGCAATCGGATGCAGGCTGTGGGCGGCATTGCCCAGGATCGCCAGGTGCGGACGGACCTGCTCTTCGGCCTCCACCAGCGCCAACGGGTACAGGTGCCGTACACCCACCTGCTTCAGCGTCCCCAGGCGATAACCGAACACACCCTGCAATTCGGCGAGGAAGCTGCGCTCGTCGAGGGCCGCCAGCCGTTGCGCGTCCATGCCCTGGCGGGTCCAGACCAGCGCGCAACGATTCTCCGGCAGCGGCAACAAGGCCATCGGGCCGTCATCGGTGAAGCGTTCGAAGGCCATGCCATTGTGGGCTTCGCTGGGGGTGATGTTGGCGATCAAGGCGCTCTGGTCATAGGGACGACTGCGTACGCCGACCCCCAACTGCTCGCGCAGGCTGGAGCGACCACCATCGGCCAGAACGGCAAGGTCGCACTCCAGGGTGGTTTCGTCGTCGAGGGTCAGGCGATAACCGCCGACCAGTGGCTCCATACGCGTAACCTGCGCCGGGCAGCGCCAACTGACCACCTCCGGGTCCAGGCCTTGCCACAGGCACTGGCCGAGCCAGGCGTTTTCCACCACGTAGCCCAGCGCCGGCACGCCCTCTTCCATGGCCGACAGCCGCGCGGTGGAAAACCGTCCGCGATCGGACACATGGATCTGCTTGATCGGTTCGGCACGACGGGAAATCTCCTGCCAGACACCCAAGCGTTGATAAATCTGCCGGGCACCGTAGGACAATGCCGAAGACCGGGCATCGTAGCTTGGCTGCCAGGCGTCGCCGGGGGCGAAGGGCTCGATCAGGATGATCCTCCAGCCCCGGGCCTTGGCACCGGCCTGCAGGGCCAGCGCCAGGCTCGCGCCGACCAGGCCACCACCGATGATCGCCAGATTGACCCGGCTCATGCCGCTTGCGTCCGGGCGGCGGCCATCAGGGCCTCGATGTCGGCGACCGTTTTCGGCACGCCTCGGCTCAGGATTTCACAACCGGTTTTGGTCACTACCACGTCATCCTCGATGCGCACGCCAATGCCGCGCCATTTTTTCGCGACACTGCGGTTGTTCGGGCTGATATAGATGCCCGGCTCCACCGTCAGCGTCATGCCGATTTCCAGGACCCGCCACTCGCCGCCAACCCGGTATTCGCCCACATCATGCACGTCCATGCCCAGCCAATGGCCGGCGCGGTGCATGTAGAACGCCCGGTAGGCCTCGCTGGCAATCAACTCGTTCACCTCACCCTCCAGCAGCCCCAGGTGCACCAACCCTTCGGTTATGACCCGGACCGTCGCTTCATGGGCCTGGTTCCAGTGCTTGTCCGGTGCGATCTGGGCAAACGCGGCTTCCTGGGCGGCCAGCACCACTTCGTAGATCGCCTTCTGCTCGGGCGAAAACTTGCCGCTGACCGGCCAGGTACGGGTGATGTCGCTGGCGTAGCAGTCGATTTCACAGCCGGCATCGATCAACACCAGGTCGCCGTCCTTGAGCAGCGCATCGTTCTGCTGGTAGTGCAGGATGCAGCTGTTGCGCCCCGCCGCGACGATCGAGCCATAGGCCGGCATCTTCGCCCCGCCCTTGCGGAATTCATAATCGAGCTCGGCCTCCAGGCTGAACTCGTGCAACCCCGGGCGCGCCGCCTGCATCGCCCGGATGTGCGCCTGGGCGGAGATCCGCGCCGCTTCGCGCATGACCTTCAGTTCCGCCGCCGATTTATACAGGCGCATATCGTGCAGCAAGTGATCCAGGGCAACGAATTCGTTCGGCGGCTGGGCGCCGAGGTGGGCCTTGGAGCGAATCACGTTGATCCACTCCATCAGGTGCCGGTCGAATTCAGGGTTGCTGCCCATGGCCGAATACACCCGGTCGCGGCCTTCGATCAGGCCCGGCAGGATGTCGTCGATGTCGGTGATGGGAAACGCGTCGTCGGCACCGAAGTCACGGATCGCCCCTTCCTGGCCGGCGCGCAGGCCGTCCCACAACTCACGTTCGGCGTTGCGCTCGCGGCAAAAGAGGATGTATTCGCCATGGGCGCGGCCGGGCATCAGCACCAGCACCGCTTGCGGCTCGGGGAAGCCGCTGAGGTACTGGAAGTCACTGTCCTGGCGGTAGACATGCTCGACGTCGCGGTTGCGGATCGCAACGGCGGCGGCGGGCAGGATTGCGATGCTGTTGGGTTCCATCTGCGCCATCAGGGCCTTGCGGCGACGGCTGTATTCCGATTTCGGGATATGAATCATGGGCAGACGGGGTTCCCTCTGAAATTCAATGCAAGGACGGCTTGGGAGCCGCTGCATCGGTTTTCTTGGTCTCTGTGAACAGTAGCAATGGTGCGACCCGCAGGTACTCCATCACTTCCATGTAGTCGCTTTCGCCGTCATCGGACTCTTCCAGGGCATCCTGGACCTGGGAGATCGCGGCCAAGTCCTGCAGCACTTCCTTGGCCTCTTCGCTCAGCGCGTATTCGCGGCGGGTCAGGCCGAAGCCGGCAAGGAAGCCCTGGCACCACTGGCCCAGCGCCGCGGCGCGCTCGGCCAGGGGGGCGTCGTCGGTGGGCAGCAGCAGGACGACGGTCATATCATCGCTGGTCAACTCGCCCTTGACCATTTCCTGCAGGCCGATCAGCGCGTTACGGACGTTGTCCGCCGGCTCGCCTTCCAGCAGCTCGGCGGCGTCGGCCAACCAGCCGTCGGCATCGAAACCGGCGCCGGCGCAACTGCGGCCGAGCAACAGGCCATGCAGTTCGGCAGGCGAGACAGGGTGACCGCTGGTGCTCAGCAGGGTGGCGAATGCTTGATACGGGGAATTCTGAATGGGCATGGGCAGCTAGGCGCCAGACGGCGCTATGTCTAGAATGGAGGCCTTGTATCCTACATCGACAGACTCGCCAAGACTATCAGAGGCTGTGCGACCCACATCCCCCATCAGACACATTCTTCAGTGGACACAATGGAAGACACCGACCTGCAAGCGCTGATGGCCAGACTCGAACTGCTAATTGACCGGGTCGAGCAACTTAAGAGCCAAAACGGACTCCTATTAGCTCAGGAAAAGACCTGGCGCGAGGAACGCGCGCACCTCATTGAAAAAAACGAAATCGCCCGGCGTAAGGTCGAATCGATGATTTCGCGCCTCAAGGCCCTGGAGCAAGACTCATGAGTTCAAGCAATAGCGTTACCGTGCAGATCCTCGACAAAGAATATTCGATCATCTGCCCCCAGGAAGAGCGCAGCAACCTGGTGAGCGCCGCCCGTTACCTGGACGGCAAGATGCGCGAAATCCGCAGCAGCGGCAAAGTCATCGGCGCCGACCGCATCGCCGTAATGGCCGCCTTGAACATCACCCACGACCTGCTGCATCGCCAGGATACGCCGGACGTACAGGTCAGTGGCTCGACCCGTGAGCAGGTACGCGACCTGCTCGATCGGGTGGATCTGGTGCTCGCCACCGATCCAGACGTCAGCAAGGGCTGATTCGCGAGGCTGCCTGGGGTATACTCGCCTCACTCCCTGGGGTGCTTGCCAGTTGGTGATGTCCCTGAGCCGATACGCACAACCACGGGGGTTGCACGTTGGGGCCGGTGTGCATGTCCGCTTGACGGAAAGCCTTAACGCCTCCTGCAACTTCCACCTTGAACTTTCGGGTTCAAGGGCTAAGCCGACAGCGGTTCATCCGGGGAGCCTGACTCCAGACAATGCCAGTCCATGTGGACTGGCATTGTCGTTTCCGGGCGCAGGCATTTCTGAGCGTCCTGTTTTGCGGTTACGCTGTACGGCATCGCCACTGCGTGAAGCCTCGACATGACTGAACCCGCGCTGCTGCCCCGCCCGCAACTTCGCCGCCTGCTGCGCCAGGCCCGTCGCGCCCTGACGCCCGCCCAGCAACGGCAAGCCGCCCGCGGGCTGTACAAACAACTGGCCCAGCATCCGTTGTTCCGCCGAGCGAAGCACATCGCCCTGTACCTGCCCAACGATGGCGAGATCGACCCGCGCCTGCTGCTGCGCGCAGCCCAGCGCCGGGGCAAGGCCACCTATCTGCCGGTGCTCAGCCCGTGGCCGCAGACCAAGATGGTGTTCCAGCGCATCCACCCCGGCGAAAAAATGCAGCCCAACCGGTTTCGCATCCCCGAGCCACGCAAGAACATCGCCCGACAACGCAAGGTCTGGACGCTGGACCTGGTGTTGTTGCCATTGGTGGGATTTGACGATGCGGGAGGTCGGCTAGGCATGGGCGGCGGCTTTTACGACCGCAGCCTGGCGTACCTGGCGCGACGCAAGCAGTGGCGCAAGCCGACGCTGTTGGGGCTGGCCCATGAATGCCAGAAGGTCGAACGATTGGCGCAGGCAAGCTGGGACGTGCCGCTACAGGGAACGGTCAGCGACAGGCAATGGTATATCGCGGGGTTGACGCCGCGGTAATCAGCGGCGCCTGGAAAGCAGGTTCAGCGTTTGAGCGTTGGCGCGGGCTGGGTGATATCCACCGGCGCCTCGGTCTTGTTGGCCCACAGGCTCTGGGCGTAACCCGTGGTCACGACACCCAGTCCGAACAGAATGACCAAGATCCACAACAAATCCGGTTTGCGTTTCATCGATTGCCCCCCTCAAGGCATATCACACACGATGACAGCAGCGGTTTTCTTATTGGCCGTGCAGCAGCGTCAAGCTTGGAAGGCCGGCATTTTGCGGCAAGCTGCAGCGACACGCAAACTCTGGCGTCAACCGACTGTCGGTTTGTCATAAAATCGCCGAACTATTTTGATACCCACCGCCCAGGAGAAAAAATCATGGCCTATTGGCTGATGAAGTCCGAGCCCGACGAATTGTCCATCCAGGGCCTGGAAAAACTCGGCCAGGCCCGCTGGGACGGCGTTCGCAACTACCAGGCGCGCAATTTCCTGCGGGCCATGACAGCGGGTGACACGTTCTTTTTCTACCACTCCAGTTGCCCCGAGCCGGGCATCGCCGGGATTGGCAAAATCATCCAGGCAGCCTACCCCGACCCTACGGCCCTGGACCCGGACAGCCATTATTTCGACCCCAAGGCCGGCCCGGATAAAAACCCCTGGACCGCAATCGACGTGGCGCATGTCGAGACCTTCCCCCGCGTCCTCAAGCTCGACTACCTCAAGCAACAGGCCGCCCTGGCCGAGATGCCCCTGGTGCAGAAAGGCTCGCGGCTTTCGGTGATGCCGGTGACCGCCGAGCAGTGGGCGGCAGTGATTGCCCTGCGCTGAACCTCCATGTATTGATGGATATCAAGCTGGGGCGGTAGCGGATCCAGCAAACTGGACGCTATAGCCGCAGGATGCCGGACATGTCGACGCCCCCTCATACCTCTCGTTTCTTCGCCCTCGCCCTGCTGGCCGTCTTGTTGGCCGCCGGCGGGTTCGGCTACTGGAAGTCCCGACATGACCGCCTGCCGGAAGGCCTGAGCATGGGCAACGGGCGCCTCGAAGCCACCGAAGTCCAGATCGCCAGCAAGACCCCCGGTCGCCTGGCCGAAGTGCTTGCCAATGAGGGCGACAAGGTCGTCAAAGGCCAGTTACTGGCGCGCATGGACACCCGTACCCTGGAAGCCCAGCGCAACCAGGCCGAAGCCGAAGTGCTGCGGGCCCGGGAAAATCTCGCGGCCACCGAGGCCAATGTACATCTGCGCCAGAGCGAACAATTGCTCGCCCACCAGGAACTCCAGCGGACCCGGGAACTGTTCAAGCGTGGTTTTGCCAGCGGCCAGGTCATCGACCAACAGCAAGCTCGCATGGACACTGCCAACGCCGCGGTCAATGCGGCCCGGGCCCAGGTATCGGCGGCAAACGCCGCCATCGGCGCGACCCTCGCCCAGGTGGCCCAACTGACCAGCGAAATCGACGACAGCCGCTTGCGCGCGCCCATCGACGGCGTGATCCAACTGCGCCTGGCCGAGCCGGGCGAAGTGCTGGGTGCTGGCGGACGGGTGCTGCTGATGATCGATCCGAACGACCAATACATGAACCTCTACCTGCCGGCCTCCGTGGCCGGGAAACTGGCGGTCGGCGACGAAGCACGCGTGCTGCTCGACGCCCTGCCCGAGCGACCGCTGCCGGCCACGATCAGCTTCGTCGCGGCGAAATCCCAGTTCACCCCCAAGGAAGTCGAAACCCGTGACGAACGCCAGAAGCTGGTGTTCCGCGTCAAGGTACGCCTGACCCGGCCCGGCGAGGTGCCCCAGGCCAAACCCGGCATGCCGGGTGCCGGCTATCTGCGCATCGCCCCCATCGACTGGCCGGCCAACCTGCAATGAACGCCGGCGGCGGCGAACCGGCGCTGCGCGCCTCGGGCCTCAAGCACCGCTACGGCGCCCATGCCGCCCTGGACGACATCGCTTTCAATCTGCCCGTCGGCACTCGCTGCGGCCTGATCGGCCCGGACGGGGCCGGCAAGTCGAGCCTGCTGGGATTGATTGCCGGGGTGAAGAAACTCCAGCACGGCGAACTGGACGTACTGGGCGCATCGATCGAGGACCGGCATCATCGCAACACCCTCTACCGACGTATCGCCTTCATGCCTCAAGGACTGGGGGGCAACCTTTATCCTGATCTGTCGATACGCGAGAACATCCGGTTTTTCGGCACGCTGTTCGGACTGTCGCGGGCGGAATGCGAACAACGCATGGGCACGCTGCTGCTGGCGACCGACCTGCAGCGTTTTGCCGACCGTCCGGCGGGCAAGTTGTCCGGTGGCATGAAACAGAAGCTCGGCCTGTGTTGCGCTCTGATCCACGAGCCGGACCTGCTGATTCTCGACGAACCCACCACTGGCGTGGACCCGCTGTCGCGGCGACGCTTCTGGGAACTGATAGAAGACGTGCGCCGCCAACGACCGCAACTGACCCTGCTGGTCGCCACGGCCTACATGGAAGAAGCCGAACAATTCGAGCATTGCCTGATGCTCGATAACGGTCGCTTGATCGCCCAGGGATTGAGCGCGGACCTGGCCGCTGTCACGCCGGACGGCAAGCTCGACTCGGCCTTCACCCATTTCCAGGGCGACAGCGGTCACGACGCCGAGCCGCTGACGATCCCTCCCAGGGGCGACAGCACCGCCGACATTGCCATCGAAGCCCATGACCTCACCTTGCGCTTCGGTGATTTCACCGCGGTCGATCACGTCAGCTTCGCGATTGGTCGTGGTGAGATTTTCGGTTTCCTGGGCTCCAACGGTTGCGGCAAGACCACCACCATGAAAGTGCTGACCGGGCTGATGCCTGCCAGCGAAGGCAGCGCACGCCTGCTGGGCAACCCGGTCAACGCCAAGGACCTCGCCACTCGCAAACGGGTGGGTTTCATGTCCCAGAGTTTCTCGCTGTACGGCGAGCTGAGCGTGCGCCAGAACCTGACCTTGCACGCCAAGCTGTTCGACCTGCCCAAGACCGAAAGCACCAGCCGCATCGAAGACCTGATCCAACGTTTCCAGTTGCAGGACCTCGCCGACCAGCCTTCCGGGGCATTGCCCCTGGGCCTGCGCCAGCGTTTGTCCCTGGCGGTGGCGGTGCTGCATCGCCCGGAAGTGCTGATCCTCGACGAGCCGACCTCCGGCGTCGATCCGGCCGCCCGGGATGACTTCTGGCGCCTGTTGATCGAGTTGTCTCGCGAACAGGGCGTGACGATTTTCCTCTCCACGCACTTCATGAACGAAGCCCAGCGCTGTGACCGTATTTCGCTGATGCACGCCGGCAAGGTCCTGGCCTGCGACACGCCAGCGGCCCTGCAGGCGCAGTTCAACGGCCAGACCCTGGAAGCCGCGTTCGTCAGCTGCCTGGAACAGGCCCAGGGCGAGGCGCAGCCAGACGCCACCCCCGTGGCCCTCGACCAGACCGACACCCCGCGGGACCGGCACGGCCTCAGCCTGGGTCGCCTGTTGGCCGTCGCCAGCCGGGAAGGCAAGGAACTGCTACGGGACAAAGTGCGAATGGCATTCGCCCTGCTCGGTGCCCTGTTCATGATGGTGATCTTCGGCTACGGCATCTCCCTGGACGTGGAAAAGCTCGCTTTCGCCGTGTTCGACCAGGATCAGAGCCCACAAAGTCGCACCTACCTGGAAGCTTTTCGCAGCTCGCGCTATTTCGAGGAGCAACCGGCTATCCGCGACGCCAACGAACTGCATCGACGCCTGCAACGCTCGGAAATCAAGCTGGCCCTGGAAATACCGCCTGGTTTCGGTCGCGACCTGTACGCCGGCCGGCAGCCCACCGTCGGCGCCTGGCTGGACGGCGGCATGCCGTTCCGCGCCGAGACCAGTCGCAACTATGTCGAGGCCGTGCACCTGGCCAACCTCGAACAATGGGCCGAACAGAGCAGCCCGGCGCGCGCCCCGCACACCGCGGCCAAGCTGGAAACCCGGTTTCGCTACAACCAGGACGTGGTCAGTGTGAATGCCATCGGACCGGGGGTCATGGCACTGATCCTCGCGTTCATTCCCGCCATGTTGACGGCCCTGGGCATCGTGCGGGAGAAGGAACTGGGCTCGATCACCAACTTCTACGCCACGCCGCTGACCCGCCTGGAGTTCCTGCTGGGTAAACAGGCCCCCTACCTGGTCGTCAGCCTGGTCAACCTGGCCCTGCTGACGGCCATGAATCGCTGGCTGTTCGGCGTGCCGTTCAAGGGCAGCGGCCTGACGCTGGCACTGGGCGGCCTGCTCTACGTGCTGGCGACCACCAGCATGGGCTTGTTGATCTCGGCGTTCACCCGCACCCAGATCGCCGCGATCCTCGGCACCATGATCATCACCAGCCTGCCGACCATCCAGTTCTCCGGGCTGATCGTGCCGCGCTCGTCCCTGGAAGGCGCAGCGTCGGTGATGGGCCAGTTGTTCCCCGCCGGCCATTTCCTGGACATCGCCGTCGGCACCTTCACCAAGGCCCTGGATCTGCGCCAGCTATGGCCGCAATGCCTGGCGTTGTTCGGGTTTTTCCTGGGGTTCACCGGGCTCAGCCTGGTCATGCTGAAGAAGCAGGAGGCCTGATGCGCACGCTTTCACACATCTGGCGCCTGGGCCTCAAGGAACTGACCAGCTTGCGGTACGACTCGGTCCTGCTGCTGTTTTTGGCTTACGCCTTCACTGTGGCGATCTATATGCCGGCCGCAGGCTCGGTGATTGGCGTTCACAACGCCAGCGTGGCGGTGGTGGATGAAGACCAGAGCCTCCTCTCGCGCCAACTGGCCCAGGCCCTGCAACCGCCGGAGTTCCAGGCCCCGATGGCGCTGCCCTATGCCGAACTGGACAAGGTCATGGACAGTGGCCGCTACACCTTCGTGATCAACGTGCCCGCCAACTTCCAGGCCGACCTGCTTGCCGGACGCGAACCGGCGTTACAACTGAACGTCGATGCCACGGCCATGAGCCAGGCGTTCATGGGGGCCGGCTACATCGGGCGGATTTTCCAACAGCAATTGCTGACCTACAGCGGCCAGGCACAAGCGAGCGAGCAAACGCCCATCAGGCTGACCACCCGTGCGCTGTTCAACACCAACCTTGAGGGTGGATGGTTTCTGGCGGTGATCCAGATCGTCAACAACATCACCATCCTGGCCATCATCCTGACCGGAACCGCACTGCTGCGCGAGCGCGAGCACGGCACCCTCGATCACTTGCTGGTGCTGCCACTGACGGCCCTGGAAATCATGCTGGCGAAAATCTGGAGCAACATGCTGGTGGTCGTGCTGTGCACCTGGGCGTCGCTGGAAATCATCGTCAAGTTCGCCCTGGGCGTGCCGCTCGCCGGCTCCATGCTGCTGTTCCTGCTGGTGACGGCGCTCTACCTGTTCGCCAGCACCGCCCTGGGTATCTTTCTCGCCACCCTGGCACGCTCGACGCCGCAGTTCGGCTTGCTGTCGATCCCGGTGATCATCCCGATGCTGCTGTTGTCTGGCGGCAGCACTCCGCTGGACAGCATGCCGCAATGGTTGCAATGGGTGATGCAAGGCTCGCCGTCGACCCATTTCGTCAGCCTCAGCGCGGCGATCCTGTTCCGTGACGCAGGGGTTGGCGTGGTCTGGCCAGACCTGTTGGCACTGGCGGCCATCGGGCTGTCGTTCTTCGCTATCGCCCTGGGGCGTTTTCGTAAAAGCCTGGCCTCTTGATAAAAAAAGCCTTGGACAGAGCCTGGAAACCCAGGCCCTGTCCAAGGCTGTGTGCCAGCGCTTATTGAATGATCAGGTTGTTGAACAACAGATCGTCCACCATCGGCTTGCCGGTCTCGTCATTCATCACCTGCTGGGTCTGCTTCAAGGCTTCCTGGCGCAGCTTTTCCTTGGCTTCGAGGTTGTTCATCGTCTCGGTGGTCTGCTGGGCGAACAACGCCACCAATTGGTTACGAATCAGCGGCTCGTTGGCCTTGACCGCCGCAGCGGCGGCGTCACCGGTCACGCGCAGGGCCACATCGGCCTTGTAGACCTTCAGCTTCGCCGTGCCGTCCAAGCCATAGTTGCCCACGAATGGCGGGCTGAGGGTGATGTAACTGACTTTCGGTGCCTCGCCCTCTTTCGCTTCCTTGGCCTCTTCGGCCATTGCCGCCACAGGCAACGACAGGGCCAGCATCAACATGATCCGCGCTTTCACAATTGACTCCTCATCCGGTTTGCGGCCCAGCATACCGCCCCACCGTTCAAGCACAAGCTTATGGCCGGCTATCAGGGCGGGGCATGCTCGTTGACCCGTTGTCTCTCACACCTACACTTATCGGCCATCACTCCCAAAGGAATAGCCCTGATGAAAGCCGTGCTGTGCAAAGAATTCGGCCCCGCCGAATCGCTGGTGCTGGAAGACGTCGCCAGCCCCGTCGCCAAGAAGAACGAAGTGCTGCTGGACGTGCATGCCGCCGGGGTGAATTTCCCTGACACACTGATCATCGAGGGCAAATATCAATTCAAGCCCCCCTTCCCGTTTTCCCCCGGTGGCGAAGCGGCGGGCGTGGTCAGCGAGGTGGGTGAGAAAGTCAGCCATTTGAAGGTCGGCGACCGGGTGATGGCGCTGACCGGCTGGGGCAGCTTTGCCGAACAAGTGGCGGTGCCAGGCTACAACGTGTTGCCGATTCCCGCGTCCATGGACTTCAACACCGCCGCCGCCTTCAGCATGACGTATGGCACCTCGATGCACGCCCTCAAGCAACGGGCCAACCTGCAACCCGGCGAAACCTTGCTGGTGCTCGGCGCCTCCGGTGGCGTTGGCCTGGCGGCCGTGGAAATCGGCAAGGCCATGGGCGCCCGGGTCATCGCCGCCGCCAGCAGCGCGGAAAAACTTGCCGTGGCCAAGACAGCCGGCGCCGACGAACTGATCAACTACAGCGAAACCAGCCTGAAAGATGAAATCAAGCGCCTCACTGACGGCCAGGGCGCCGATGTGATCTACGACCCGGTGGGTGGCGACCTGTTCGACCAGGCCATCCGCGCCATCGCCTGGAACGGCCGGCTGCTGGTGGTGGGCTTCGCCAGCGGACGCATCCCCGAACTGCCGGTGAACCTAGCGCTGCTCAAGGGCGCCGCCGTGGTGGGCGTATTCTGGGGCTCCTTCGCCCAACGCCAACCCCAGGACAACGCCGCCAACTTCCAGCAATTGTTCGGCTGGTTCGCCGAGGGCAAGCTCAAGCCGCTGGTGTCGCAGGTATACCCGCTGAGCAACGCGGCACAAGCCATCAATGATCTGGGCCAACGCAAGGCAGTCGGAAAAGTGGTGGTTCAGGTTCGCTGATTGCTTACCCGAACGGTTTCATACCGGGCCGTAACCCTGCGACCCGGTTTCGCCATTCCCACAGCGCCCTTCATTTACACCTGAGCGACATGTTCATAAAAGAACACGGTATCTCCAACATTCCTGCTTTTTTGTTGATGCGAACCGATGCTATTTTCGGTAACGAAACTGTAACATTCGCATCCGCAGTCAAAACAAGAAATCTGGAGCTCTTGAATGTTTGCTTTCTTTCGTCCCGCCGCCCATCAGGCTCCATTGCCTGAAGAAAAAATAGACAGCACCTACCGACGCCTGCGCTGGCAGATCTTCGCCGGGATTTTCATTGGCTACGCCGGCTATTACCTGTTGCGCAAGAACTTCTCCCTGGCCATGCCGTACCTGATCGACGAGGGCTATACCCGTGGCCAGTTGGGCCTGGCCATGTCGGCCATCGCCATTGCCTACGGGCTGTCGAAGTTCCTGATGGGCCTGGTGTCCGACCGTTCCAACCCGCGCTACTTCCTGCCCTTCGGCTTGTTGGTATCGGCGGGGGTGATGTTCGTGTTCGGTTTCGCACCCTGGGCAACCTCCAGCGTGACCATGATGTTCATCCTGCTGTTCATCAACGGCTGGGCCCAAGGCATGGGTTGGCCGCCAAGCGGACGCACCATGGTGCACTGGTGGTCGCAGAAGGAACGTGGCGGCGTGGTCTCGGTGTGGAACGTGGCGCACAACGTCGGCGGCGGCCTGATCGGCCCGCTGTTCCTGCTGGGGATGGGCTGGTTCAACGACTGGCACGCGGCATTCTATGTGCCCGCTGCCGTAGCGCTCGCCGTTGCGGTGTTTGCCTTCGTGACCATGCGCGACACGCCGCAATCCGTGGGCCTGCCGCCCATCGAGAAATACAAGAACGACTACCCCGAAGGCTACGACGCGAGCCACGAGAACGAATTCAGCGCCAAGGAAATTTTCGTCAAATACGTGCTGCGCAACAAAATGCTCTGGTACATCGCCATGGCCAACGTCTTCGTCTACTTGCTGCGCTACGGCGTGCTGGACTGGGCGCCGACCTACCTCAAGGAGGCCAAGGGCTTCACGGTGGACAAGAGTTCCTGGGCCTATTTCTTCTACGAGTGGGCGGGCATTCCCGGCACGCTGCTGTGTGGCTGGATGTCGGACAAGATCTTCCGTGGCAACCGTGGCCTGACCGGCATGGTGTTCATGGCCCTGGTGACCGTGGCCACGCTGGTGTACTGGCTGAACCCGGCCGGCAACCCGACCGTCGACATGATCGCCCTGGTTTCCATCGGCTTCCTGATCTACGGCCCGGTGATGTTGATCGGTTTGCAGGCATTGGAGCTGGCACCGAAGAAAGCCGCCGGTACAGCTGCCGGCTTCACTGGTCTGTTTGGTTACCTGGGTGGCTCGGTCGCGGCCAGCGCCGCCATGGGCTACACCGTGGACCATTTTGGCTGGGACGGTGGCTTTGTGCTGCTGATCGGCGCCTGCCTGCTGGCAATGGCGTTCCTCGCGCCCACGCTGTGGCACAAGCAAATAGCCAGTCAGAGCCGCGAAGCGGTCGCCTGATCCAGCGCTGATTGGCAGCGCTTGAGCCGCGCCTCCAGATTCCGGTCTGGCATGGCGTGGCTGCGCAGGGCGTGGACGGTCTGCTCGACGTAATCGCGAGTGGTGCCGTAACGCCCACAGGCGCTTTCGAACACCTGGCTCAACACATGGTCCGGCACGTTGCCGGCATAGCTGGGCAGGTGCCGCTCCAGCACAAACCCCAAGGCTTGCACCCGGCTGCCATCCTCGAGACGGCAACTGAGCCAGTGCGGACGATAGGACGGGACCGGCATCTCGCGCTGCCACAGGGCAAACAGCGAGTCCTCGAGATTCTCTTCCGGCAATTGGTAGGCGAACCCGCTGCACGAACCGCCGCGATCCAGCCCGAACACCAGCCCCGGCAACTCCGGGGTCCCGCGGTGCTCATGGGACCACAGGTACAAACCGCGATGATAACCATGGACCCGACCGCGCATGCGCTGCACCGCCGTGCATTCCGGCCGCCAGATCAATGAACCGTACGCGAACAGCCAGACCGGACCGCCCTGGTGGAGACTCATGGTCAATTGCATCGAGGCGAGCAATTGCTCACGGGTCAGCTGCGGCCCCAACTCGAGTCGTGGCGGGTACAAGGCACAGGTAATGGCGGATTCGATAGCGGTCATGGCCGGTAGCGGTTGGCTCCTCGCGGGTCGGAAAGTGAATGGGGCCCGTCATGGGGTTGACGTTCATAGGGATCAAGGCAAGTTAAATGCCATCCACTCCCTATATACGTTATCGGTATCTAGCCTTGAGACTAAATATCGAAACGAAATATATGCAGTTATATCGATGGGTGGACATGGGCTGTTGTGTGGCGAGGGAGCCTGCTCCCGCTGGACTGCATAGGAGGCGGTTGCTGCGCAACCGAGCGGGAGCAAGCTCCCTAGCCACAAAAAGCGCACGATCCAGATCACAAAAGCGCATGAATCCAGATTTCAGGTCAGCCGCTAAGCCCGAGGCGCATAGGCAAATACATCGGCGCGCATCTGGTGGGCGTCCATGCCGGCTTCCACCAGCGCATCGAGCGTGGCATAGATCATGGCCGGCGAGCCGCTGGCGTAGACGTGCACGCCGGAAAGATCGCTGAGGTCCTCGCACACCGCTTCATGGAGCATCCCGCAGCGACCTTCCCAGCCGCACAAGTCGCTGACGACTTTGTGCAGGAACAGGTTCGGCAGCTTTTTCCATTCGTCCCAATGCTCGATTTCATAGAAATCGTCCGGCCGCCGCACGCCCCAGTACAGATGCACCGGGTGCTTGAAGCCCGCAGCACGACAATGCTCGATCAGGCTGTGCATCTGCGCCATGCCGGTTCCGGCGGCGATCAGCACCAACGGTCCGTCCGGCAACTCGGACAAATGCGTGTCGCCAAAAGGCATTTCGATGCGCACGCTGGGGTTGCGTTGCAGTTGTTCCAGCAGCGCCTGTGCACTGCTTTCGCGCACCAACACATGCAGCTGCAGCTCGCGCCCGGAATGCGGTGCCGAGGCCAGGGAGAACGCCGATTTTTCGCCGTTTTCCCGTTCGATCATCAGGTACTGCCCGGCGTGATAGCGCGGTGGCTTGCCCGCTGGCGCCCGCAAGCGCACTCGCCAGACATCGCCGCCCACGTCGGCGCACTCGATCACCTGGCACGCCAGGTTGCGTACCGGTAGCTCACCTGGCGAGAGCACGCCGTCCCACAACACCACGCAATCCTCCAACGGCTCGGCGATGCACGTGAAAATCTCACCGTGGTCGCGCACCTCGCCCGCCTGTTCCACACGGCCTTCCACCAGCAACGCACCACAGACGTGGCAGTTGCCGTTGCGGCAGCTTTGCGGGCATTCATAGCCCAGGCGCCGCGCGCCATCGAGAATCCGCTCGGCGGGCCGTATCTCCAGCACCGCCCCGGAAGGCTGCAAGGTTACACGCATCAATCTATTCCTAACTGATTCCAGATGGCATCGATCCGTTGGGTAACGGCTTCATCCTTGACGATAACCCGGCCCCACTCGCGAGTGGTCTCACCGGGCCATTTATGCGTGGCATCGAGTCCCATCTTCGACCCCAGGCCAGACACCGGCGAGGCGAAGTCGAGGTAGTCGATCGGCGTATTCTCGATCATCACCGTGTCGCGCTTGGGGTCCATGCGCGTGGTGATGGCCCAGATCACGTCGTTCCAGTCCCGTGCGTTGATATCGTCGTCAGTGACGATAACGAACTTGGTGTACATGAACTGTCGCAAAAACGACCAGACCCCGAGCATCACGCGCTTGGCATGCCCCGGATACGACTTCTTCATGGTCACCACGGCCATGCGATACGAACAACCTTCCGGCGGCAGGTAGAAGTCGGTGATTTCCGGAAACTGCTTCTGCAGGATCGGCACGAACACTTCGTTCAGCGCCACGCCGAGAATGGCCGGCTCATCGGGTGGACGGCCGGTGTAGGTGCTGTGGTAGATCGGCTTGATCCGATGGGTGATGCGCTCGACGGTGAACACGGGGAAGCTGTCCACTTCGTTGTAGTAGCCGGTGTGGTCGCCGTACGGACCTTCATCGGCCATTTCGCCGGGATGGATCACACCTTCAAGAATGATCTCGGCGGTGGCCGGCACTTGCAGGTCATTGCCACGGCATTTCACCAGCTCCGTACGGTTGCCCCGCAACAGGCCGGCGAACGCATATTCGGAGAGGCTGTCGGGCACGGGCGTGACGGCGCCGAGGATGGTCGCCGGGTCCGCGCCCAAGGCCACCGACACCGGGAAGGGCTGGCCGGGGTGTTTCTCACACCACTCACGGTAGTCCAATGCACCGCCGCGATGACTCAGCCAGCGCATGATGACCTTGTTGCGGCCAATCACCTGCTGACGGTAGATGCCCAGGTTCTGGCGGTCCTTGTTCGGGCCTTTGGTGACGGTCAGGCCCCAGGTGATCAGCGGCCCCACGTCGCCCGGCCAGCAGGTCTGCACCGGGAGCGTGGCCAGGTCGACGTCGTCGCCCTCGATGACCACTTCCTGGCAGATCGCGTCCTTGACGACTTTCGGCGCCATGGCAATGATCTTGCGGAAAATCGGCAGCTTGGACCAAGCATCCTTCAGGCCTTTCGGCGGCTCGGGCTCCTTGAGGAAGGCCAGCAGCTTGCCGATCTCACGCAATTCGCTGACGGCTTCGGCCCCCATGCCCAGGGCAACACGCTCCGGCGTACCGAACAGGTTGCCCAGCACTGGAATGTCGTACCCCGTCGGGTTTTCGAACAGCAGCGCCGGGCCCTTCGCACGCAGGGTGCGGTCGCAGACCTCGGTCATTTCCAGGACAGGAGACACCGGTACCTGAATGCGCTTGAGTTCGCCGCGCTGTTCCAGCCCGCTGATAAAGTCGCGCAAGTCGCGATACTGCATGCAAAAGCCTCATGGTGGCCGTGGCGTTCGGGGGCCCGAGTTTAACGCCGCCCGTCCAGAATAGTGAATGCACAGATAGCAAAAAGCCGGGTTTCCCCGGCTCTTGCTGGCCTGTCTTGGCGATTTACTTGCGTTTCATCGACAGGAAGAACTCATCGTTGGTCTTGGTCGTTTTCAACTTGTCGACCAGGAACTCGATGGCGGCGACCTCATCCATCGGATGCAGCAGCTTGCGCAGGATCCACATGCGCTGCAACTCGTCGTCGGCGGTCAGCAACTCTTCGCGGCGCGTGCCGGAACGGTTGATGTTGATGGCCGGGAAGACACGCTTCTCGGCGATACGACGATCCAGAGGCAGCTCCATGTTGCCGGTGCCCTTGAATTCCTCGTAGATCACTTCGTCCATCTTCGAACCGGTTTCAACCAGTGCGGTGGCGATGATGGTCAGCGAACCGCCTTCCTCGATGTTCCGCGCGGCGCCGAAGAAACGCTTCGGTTTTTCCAGCGCATGGGCATCGACACCACCGGTCAGCACCTTGCCGGAGCTCGGGATCACGGTGTTGTAGGCACGGGCCAGACGGGTGATGGAGTCCAGCAGGATCACCACGTCTTTCTTGTGTTCGACCAGGCGCTTGGCCTTCTCGATCACCATTTCGGCAACCTGCACGTGGCGGGTTGGCGGCTCGTCGAACGTCGAGGCGACCACTTCGCCGCGCACGGTGCGCTGCATCTCGGTCACTTCTTCCGGACGTTCGTCGATCAGCAACACGATCAGGTGAACTTCAGGGTTGTTACGGGCGATGTTGGCCGCGATGTTCTGCAGCATGATCGTCTTGCCCGCTTTCGGCGGCGCCACGATCAGGCCACGCTGGCCCTTGCCGATGGGTGCGCACAGGTCGATGACACGACCGGTGAGGTCTTCGGTGGAACCGTTGCCGGCTTCCATCTTCATGCGCACGGTCGGGAACAGCGGGGTCAGGTTCTCGAAGAGAATCTTGTTCTTCGCGTTTTCCGGACGGTCGAAGTTGATCGTGTCGACCTTGAGCAGGGCGAAATAACGTTCGCCTTCCTTCGGAGGGCGGATCTTGCCAACGATGGTGTCACCGGTGCGCAAGTTGAAGCGACGGATCTGGCTCGGCGAGACGTAGATATCGTCCGGGCCGGCGAGATAGGAAGCGTCTGCGGAGCGAAGGAAGCCGAAGCCGTCCTGGAGAATCTCCAGCACGCCATCACCGGAGATTTCCTCGCCGCTTTTCGCGTGCTTCTTGAGCAGGGAGAAAATCACGTCCTGCTTGCGCGAACGGGCCATATTTTCTATGCCCATCTGTTCGGCCAATTCGAGCAGTTCGGTAATCGGCTTTTGCTTGAGTTCAGTCAGATTCATATAGGAATGACGTAATCATTTATGGAGGGGGGAAATTAAGCTTTTGGCTTAATGAGGCCGCGCCGCAGAGAAGGCGACAGGATCGCGTACTTATTCGAAAGGAGAGCGTCGGCGACGGCTTGCAGGGGGCAATGGAGAAACCAGTGCGGGGCCGAATGTACCACCTGGGTTTGCAAGCGTCTAGCCCCGGATAACGAAAAAGCCCCGCGATTTGCGGGGCTTTTTCAGTGGCATTCGGCGCTTAGATGTTGGCGTCGAGGAAAGCAGCCAGTTGCGACTTCGACAACGCACCGACCTTGGTGGCTTCGACGTTGCCGTTCTTGAACAGCATCAGGGTCGGGATACCACGCACGCCGTGCTTGGCCGGAGTCTCCTGGTTTTCGTCGATGTTCAGCTTGGCAACGGTCAGCTTGCCCTTGTAGGTCTCGGCAATCTCGTCCAGGACTGGGGCGATCATTTTGCAGGGACCGCACCACTCAGCCCAATAGTCGACCAGTACCGCGCCTTCGGCCTTGAGTACGTCAGCTTCGAAGCTAGCGTCGCTAACGTGTTTGATCAGATCGCTGCTCATGGAAATCTCCGGGGTCATCAGCAAAAAAACGTGGCCCATCATAGCGGCCCTTCCCGGGTTCAGGAAGCCGCAGTTGATTGAGTCTCGCTATGGCGCAGGATGTATTTGGGTATGGCCCGACTCATGAAGCCGTGGGGGCGACGAACGAAATCCCGGTACGCAGTGCAGCGTTACGTACATGTTCCTGCATGGCTTTTTGCGCGGCGCCGCAAGCCCGACGGGCCAGGGCGCGAAGGATCTTGCGGTGCTCCTGCCAGGTTTCCATCGCCCGCTCCGCCCGGATGAACGGTAGTTTCTGGCTTTCCAGGAAGATGTCGGCGCTGGCGGTAAGGATGCTCAACATCGCCTGGTTGCCGCTGGCCAGCAGGATTCGCCGATGGAATTCGAAATCCAGCCGCGCGGCGGCGTCGAAATCGCCGACCTTCAGCTCCCGGCGCATGGCTTCGACATTGTCTTGCAACCGGTCGAGTTCATCGGCGCTGAGCGTCACCGCCGCCAACCCCGCCGCAAAGCCCTCCAGGGCGTAGCGCAACTGGAAGATGTCCACCGGCGAAGCCTGGGCCGCGAACGGCCAACCCGGCGCCGACTCGGTGCGTGGGGCCTCTACCGGTGCCTGCACGAACACCCCCTTGCCCGGCTGCACGCTGATCATGCCCAAGGCACTCAGGGAGGACAGCGCTTCGCGCAACGACGCCCGGCTCACGCCCAGCTGCAGCGCCAGGTCCCGTTGCGACGGCAACGCATCGCCTGGGCCGAAGCCTTCATCGACGATCAGTTTGCGGATGGCTTGCAGAGCCACTTCAGGAACGGCACGAGCGATGGAATTCATGGTTTTTTCAGACGAACCGGGCCAGTGAGCGGCTAGTTGTAAAGCTATTCGCCGCGCCCGGCAAGTCGTGCCCCAGCAGGGTTCGGCGACAAATGCCGACGCCCGATAACGGTGCGAAACACAATGCAACTGTTCAGACCAGTAAGACCGCTGCCCACCAGCAAAACCGTGGCTTTGGCCGATTAAAAGTCGCCTTGGCATGGCCTGTGCTCTGTCCGAACGCAGAAATCACATCACCGATTGCGGAGATTCGCCATGATTCAGCGTTGCAGTGTCCTGCTCACAGCCCTGTTTGCCAGCCTGATGCTTTGTCAGTTACCCGCCCACGCCGATGGCCTGGAAGACGTGGTCAAGCGCGGCACCCTCAAGGTCGCCGTGCCCCAGGACTTCCCGCCATTCGGTTCGGTCGGCCCGGACATGAAACCCCGTGGCCTGGACATCGACACCGCGAAACTGCTGGCCGACCAGCTCAAGGTCAAGCTTGAACTGACACCGGTCAACAGCACCAATCGCATCCCCTTCCTGACCACTGGCAAGGTCGACCTGGTGATTTCCAGCCTGGGCAAGAACCCGGAGCGGGAAAAAGTCATCGACTTCTCCAGTGCCTATGCGCCGTTCTACCTGGCCGTGTTCGGCCCGCCCGATGCCGCCATCAGCACCCTGGACGACCTCAAGGGCAAGACCATCAGCGTCACCCGTGGCGCCATCGAAGACATCGAGTTGACCAAGGTCGCCCCCGAAGGCACCACCATCAAGCGCTTCGAAGACAACAACTCGACCATCGCCGCCTACCTGGCCGGCCAGGTGGACCTGATCGCCAGCGGCAACGTGGTGATGGTCGCCATCAGCGAACGCAACCCCAAGCGTGTTCCGGCGCTGAAGGTGAAACTCAAGGACTCGCCGGTGTACGTGGGCGTGAACAAGAACGAGCCGGCGCTGCTGGACAAGGTCAACCAGATCCTGGCCACCGCCAAGACCGATGGCAGCCTGGAGAAGAATTCCCAGACCTGGCTCAAGCAGCCACTGCCGGCCGATCTCTGACCGTCGCTTGAGAGGCTGAGCATGGCTTATCAGTTCGATTTTCTGCCGGTGGTGCAAAACACCGAGCTGCTGCTGCGCGGTGCGCTGTTCACCCTGGAACTGACGGCCATCGGTACGTTGCTCGGGGTCGGCCTGGGCATCGTCGGCGGCGTGGTGCGGGCGTGGAACATTCGTCCGTTCGCGGCGATCTTCGGTGTGTACGTGGAATTGATCCGCAACACACCGTTCCTGGTGCAGTTGTTTTTCATCTTCTTCGGCTTGCCGTCCCTGGGCCTGCAGATTTCCGAATGGCAGGCGGCGGTGCTGGCGATGGTGATCAACCTCGGCGCCTACTCCACCGAGATCATCCGCGCCGGTATCCAGGCCATCCCGCGGGGACAACTGGAAGCGGCCGCGGCCCTGGCCATGAGCCGCTTCGAGGCTTTCCGCCACGTGGTGCTGCTGCCGGCACTGGGCAAGGTCTGGCCGGCCCTGAGCAGCCAGATCATCATCGTGATGCTCGGCTCGGCGGTCTGTTCGCAGATCGCCACCGAAGAGTTGAGCTTTGCCGCCAACTTCATTCAGTCGCGCAACTTCCGCGCCTTTGAAACCTACGCACTGACCACGCTGATCTATTTGTGCATGGCGCTGCTGATCCGCCAGTTCCTGAACTGGGTGGGGCGCCGCTACATTGCCAGGAGCGGCCAATGAGCGATTTCACTTTCTGGGACGTGGTGCGCAACCTGCTCACCGGCCTGCAATGGACCCTGGCGCTGTCGCTGGTGGCGTTTATCGGCGGCGGCGTAATCGGCCTGCTGGTGATGGTGCTGCGCATCTCCAAAAGCGCCCTGCCCCGCAACATCGCCCGCACCTACATCGAGTTGTTCCAGGGCACGCCGCTGTTGATGCAACTGTTCCTGGTGTTCTTCGGCGTGGCCCTGGCCGGCGTGGAGATTTCGCCGTGGATGGCGGCGGCCATTGCCCTGACGTTGTTCACCAGTGCCTACCTGGCGGAGATCTGGCGCGGTTGTGTCGACTCGATTTCCAACGGCCAGTGGGAAGCCTCGGCGAGCCTGGCCCTCAACCCGCTGGAGCAGTTGCGCTACGTGATCCTGCCCCAGGCCCTGCGCATCGCCGTGGCGCCGACCGTGGGCTTTTCCGTGCAGGTGGTCAAAGGCACCGCCGTGACGTCGATCATTGGCTTTACCGAACTGACCAAGACCGGCGGCATGCTCGCCAACGCCACGTTCGAGCCGTTCATGGTCTATGGCCTGGTCGCCCTCGGTTACTTCCTGCTCTGCTACCCCTTGTCCCTCAGTGCGCGCTACCTGGAAAGGAGACTGCATGCCTCTGCTTAGAATTACCGCCCTGCATAAATACTACGGCGATCATCACGTGCTCAAAGGCATCGATCTGACCGTCGAGGAAGGCCAGGTGGTGGCGATCATCGGCCGTAGCGGCTCGGGCAAATCCACCTTGCTGCGCACCCTCAATGGCCTGGAGTCGATCAACGACGGCGTGATCGAAGTCGACGGCGAATACCTCGATGCCGCCCGCGCCGACCTGCGCAGCCTGCGGCAGAAAGTCGGAATGGTGTTCCAGCAATTCAACCTGTTCCCGCACCTGACGGTGGGCGAGAACGTGATGCTCGCGCCGCAAGTTGTTCAAAAAGTGCCCAAGGCCAAGGCGGCCGAGCTGGCGCGGCAGATGCTCGAACGGGTCGGGCTTGGCGAGAAGTTCGATGCCTTCCCCGACCGGTTGTCCGGCGGCCAGCAGCAACGGGTGGCGATTGCCCGCGCGCTGGCGATGTCGCCGAAAGTGCTGCTGTGCGACGAAATCACCTCGGCCCTGGACCCTGAACTGGTCAATGAAGTGCTCAGCGTGGTGCGGCAACTGGCCAAGGAAGGCATGACCCTGATCATGGTCACCCACGAAATGCGTTTCGCCCGGGAAGTGGGCGACAAACTGGTGTTCATGCACCAGGGCAAGGTGCATGAGGTGGGCGATCCCAAGGTGCTGTTCGCCGATCCGCAGACCGCGGAGCTGGCGAATTTCATCGGGACGGTCGAGCCTGTGGCCTGAGGTTTGCGGTGCCGGTTCTGGCCTCATCGCGAGCAAGCTCGCTCCCACAGGTTCTCGGTTGCCGGCTATTGCGCAAGCGAGACAAAACACGTGTGGGAGCGAGCTTGCTCGCGATTGACCGCGAAGCGGTCGCCTTTGCGTTGGCGTAAGCGGTCGATCGTGGCAGGATGGCGAGGTTATCGACCGAGACTTTTTGACCATGCCGCCATCCCAAGCCAAGAATCTGTCCCTGATCGCCGCCATCGACCTGGGCTCCAACAGCTTCCACATGGTCGTCGCAAAAGCCCAGAACGGGGAAATCCGCATTCTTGAGCGGCTCGGCGAGAAGGTCCAACTGGCCGCCGGCATCGACGAAGAACGCAAGCTCAGCGAAGAATCCATCCAGCGCGGGCTCGATTGCCTCAAGCGGTTTGCCCAACTGATCAACGGTATGCCCCTGGGCGCGGTGCGGATCGTCGGCACCAACGCCCTGCGCGAGGCGCGCAACCGTGGCGAATTCATCCGTCGCGCCGAAGAGATCCTCGGCCATCCGGTGGAAGTCATCTCCGGCCGTGAAGAAGCCCGCCTGATCTACCTTGGCGTCTCCCACACCCTGGCCGACACCCCGGGCAAGCGCCTGGTGGCGGACATCGGTGGTGGCAGTACCGAATTCATCATCGGCCAGCGCTTCGAACCGCTGTTGCGCGAAAGCCTGCAGATGGGCTGCGTCAGCTACACCCAGCGTTATTTCCGCGACGGCAAGATCACCCCGGCCCGCTACGCCCAGGCCTACACCGCGGCGCGCCTGGAAATCATGAGCATCGAACACGCCCTGCACCGCCTGACCTGGGACGAAGCCATCGGCTCCTCCGGGACCATTCGCGCCATCGGCCTGGCGCTCAAGGCTGGCGGCCACGGTACTGGCGAGGTCAACGCCGAAGGCCTGGCCTGGCTCAAGCGCAGGGTGTTCAAGCTCGGTGAAGCGGACAAGATCGATTTCGAAGGCATCAAGCCCGACCGCCGGGCGATTTTCCCGGCGGGCCTGGCGATCCTCGAAGCGATTTTCGACGCCCTCGAACTGCAACGCATGGACCACTGCGAGGGCGCTCTGCGCGAAGGCGTGCTCTACGACCTGCTGGGACGTCATCATCACGAAGACGTGCGTGAACGCACCCTGGGCTCGCTCATGGAGCGTTATCACGTCGACCTGGAGCAGGCCGCACGGGTTGAACGCAAGGCACTGCATGCCTTCGACCAGGTGGCCGATGACTGGGACTTGAACGACGGGGTCTGGCGCGAACTGCTGGGCTGGGCCGCCAAGGTCCATGAAGTGGGCCTGGACATTGCCCACTATCACTACCACAAGCATGGCGCCTACCTGATCGAGCACTCGGACCTGGCGGGCTTCTCCCGGGAAGACCAGCAGATGCTCGCGCTATTGGTGCGCGGCCACCGGCGCAACATTCCCAAGGATAAATTCGCCGAGTTCGGCGATGACGGCATCAAGCTGATTCGCCTGTGCGTACTGCTGCGCTTTGCGATCCTGTTCCACCACATCCGTGGCACCCAGGAAATGCCCCAGGTCGCCCTGCATGCCGACGGCGATCAACTGGACGTGATGTTCCCCGACGGATGGCTGGAAGAAAACCAGCTGACCCAGGCCGACTTCGCCCAGGAAGCCGAGTGGCTGACCCGGGTCGGGATTGTGCTGAACATTCACTGAGCCCGGCTACAACACAGATCTCTGTGGCGAGGGAGCTTGCTCCCTCGCCACACAAACCAAGCCTGCCTCCCCTGTTTTTTAACGAACCGCCAACACCGGGCTGCTCAAGCGCTCCAGCAACGTCGCCTGGGCGCTGCGCGGGTTCTGGTTGCCGGTCGGCGTGTTGCGGATGTAACGGCCATCCGACTGTAGGCTCCAGCTGTGGGTGTTGTCGGTGAGGTAGCTTTCCAATTCCTTCTTGACCCGCAGGATCAGCTTCTTGCCTTCCACCGGGAAGCAGGTCTCGACCCGCTTGTCGAGGTTGCGCTCCATCCAGTCGGCGCTGGACAGGAACATCTGCTCCTCCCCGCCGTTGAGGAAGTAGAACACCCGCGTATGCTCCAGGAACCGTCCGATGATCGAGCGTACATGGATATTGTGGGACACCCCCGGGATGCCCGGCCGCAGGCAGCACATGCCCCGCACCACCAGGTCGATGCGCACGCCCGACTGGCTGGCCTTGTACAACGCACGGATGATCTTCGGATCGGTCAGCGAGTTGAACTTGGCAATGATGTGGGCCGGCTTGCCGTCCAGGGCGAACTGCGTCTCCCGGGCGATCATGTCGAGCATGCCCTTTTTCAAGGTGAACGGCGCGTGCAGCAGTTTCTTCATGCGCAGGGTCTTGCCCATGCCGATCAACTGGCTGAACAGCTTGCCGACGTCTTCGCACAAGGCATCGTCGGAGGTCAGCAGGCTGTAGTCGGTGTACAGGCGGGCGTTGGCGGCGTGGTAGTTGCCGGTGCCCAAGTGGGCGTAACGCACGATCTCACCGGCCTCACGGCGCAGGATGAGCATCATCTTGGCGTGCGTCTTGAAGCCGACCACGCCATAGATCACCACCGCGCCGGCCGCTTGCAGGCGGCTGGCCAGTTGCAGGTTGGATTCTTCGTCGAAACGGGCGCGCAATTCGATCACCGCCGTGACTTCCTTGCCGTTTCGCGCCGCGTCTACCAGGGCATCGACGATTTCCGAGTTGGCGCCGCTGCGGTACAGGGTCTGGCGCACCGCCAGGACGTGAGGATCCTTGGCGGCCTGGCGCAGCAGGTCGACCACCGGCGTGAACGACTCGAACGGGTGCAACAGCAAGATGTCCTGCTTGCTGATCACGCTGAAAATGTTCTCGCTGTTTTGCAACAGTTTCGGGATCTGCGGCGTGAACGGCAGGTATTGCAGTTCCGGGTGACTGTCCAGGCCGGTGATGCTGAACAGTCGGGTCAGGTTGACCGGACCGTTGACCTGATACAGCTCGGTCTCGTGCAGGTTGAACTGCTTGAGCAAGTAGTCGGACAGGTGTTTCGGGCAGGTGTCGGCCACCTCCAGGCGCACCGCATCGCCGTAGCGACGGGAGAACAACTCGCCGCGCAGGGCCCGGGCCAGGTCTTCGACGTCCTCGGTGTCCACCGACAGGTCGGCGTTACGCGTCAGGCGGAACTGGTAGCAACCCTTCACCTTCATGCCCTGGAACAGGTCATCGGCGTGGGCGTGGATCATCGACGACAGGAACACATAATTGTCGCCGGGGCCGCCGACATCTTCCGGCACACGGATGATGCGCGGCAACAGGCGCGGCGCCGGAATGATCGCCAGGCCGGAATCGCGACCGAAGGCGTCGATGCCCTCCAGTTCGACGATGAAGTTCAGGCTCTTGTTGACCAGCAGCGGGAACGGGTGCGTCGGATCGAGACCGATCGGCGTGATGATCGGCGCGATCTCGTCGCGAAAATAGCGGCGCACCCAGGTCTTGATCTTGGTGTTCCAGTAGCGCCGGCGGATGAAGCGCACCTGGTGCTTTTCCAGCTCCGGCAACAGGATGTCGTTGAGGATCGCGTATTGCCGGTCCACATGGCCATGGACCAACTCGCTGATGCGGGCCAGGGCCTGGTGCGGTTGCAAGCCGTCGGCACCCGCCTGTTCACGGGCGAAGGTGATCTGCTTCTTCAGGCCGGCCACGCGGATTTCGAAGAACTCATCCAGGTTGCTGGAAAAGATCAGCAGGAATTTCAGCCGTTCCAACAGCGGATAGGACTCGTCCAGCGCCTGCTCCAGCACGCGGATGTTGAACTGCAGTTGCGACAGCTCGCGATGGATGTACAGGCTGCTGTCATCCAGGTTCGGAATGGCAATCGCCGGCGCCGGGGCGGGCTCGATGACGGCCGGGGGAGCGGGCTCCAGCTCCGGCGGTGTTTCGGCAACTTGCTCGACCACGGGTTGAGCGTCTTTTACGGCAACTTCGGAGAGTCCTTCGGTATTCATCGCAAGTTCCTGGGAGGCTATTTCTGCTCTCGTAACAATTGGGCGGCGCGCACGGCAAAGTAAGTCAGGATGCCATCGGCACCTGCGCGTTTGAAAGCGGTCAAGGACTCCAGGATCACCCCTTCGCCCAACCAACCGTTCTGGATCGCGGCCATGTGCATGGCGTACTCGCCGCTGACCTGATAAACAAAGGTCGGCACTTTGAATTCGTCTTTGACCCGGCAAAGAATGTCGAGGTAGGGCATGCCAGGCTTGACCATGACCATGTCTGCACCCTCTGACAAGTCAGCCGCCACTTCGTGCAAGGCTTCCTGACTGTTGGCCGGGTCCATCTGATAGGAGGCCTTGTTGGCCTTGCCCAGGTTCAGGGCCGAGCCGACCGCATCGCGGAACGGGCCGTAATAGGCGCTGGCGTACTTGGCCGAATAGGCCATGATCCGCACGTTGACGTGACCGGCCACCTCGAGGGCTTCGCGGATCGCCTGGATGCGCCCGTCCATCATGTCCGAGGGGGCCACCACCTGGGCACCGGCCTCGGCGTGGGACAGCGCCTGCCTGACCAGTGCATCGACGGTAATGTCGTTCTGCACGTAGCCCTCTTCATCGAGGATACCGTCCTGCCCGTGGGTGGTGAACGGGTCCAGCGCCACGTCGGTGATTACCCCCAGCTCCGGGAAACGCGCACGCAGGGCACGCGTCGCACGTTGGGCGATGCCCTCCGGGTTCCAGGCTTCGGCGGCGTCCAGGGACTTGAGGGCCGGCGGGGTTACCGGGAACAGGGCCAGCGCCGGAATGCCCAGTTCGACCCACTGGGCCGCTTCTTCGAGCAGCAGGTCGATGGTCAGGCGTTCCACCCCGGGCATCGACGCCACCGCTTCGCGACGGTTCTCACCGTCCAGCACGAATACCGGCAGGATCAGGTCATCGGTGGTCAGCACGTTTTCACGCACCAGCCGACGAGAGAACTCATCACGGCGGTTGCGACGCAGGCGGGTAGCAGGGAACAGACGATTGGCGGGGGTAAAGCTCACGGCAGACTCCTGAGCCCGCAGACGGGCGAGCGTGACAGTTATAAGCGGACATTATGACGAACGTGTGACAGTTGTGCTAAAGCGCGACCGGTAGTCGCAGTCATTGTCTTCTGTAGGAATTGTTCACGTCGAGACACATTTCGATACTTTCCTGAATGTGCCTGAAGGGTTAGGCTGCGCGTTCATTTCGCCAGCACCCAGACAATGCTCCAACAATTTCTGCATGACTTCGGCTACTTGGCCTTGTTTATCGGCACGTTCTTCGAAGGCGAAACCATCCTCGTGCTCGCAGGTTTCCTGGCGTTCCGTGGCTATATGGACATCAACCTGGTAGTGGTCGTGGCTTTCTGCGGCAGCTACGCGGGCGATCAGCTGTGGTATTTCCTGGGACGCAAGCACGGCCGCAAGCTCCTGGCGCGCAAGCCGCGTTGGCAGTTGATGGGGGATCGCGCGCTGGAGCACATCCGCCGGCATCCAGACATCTGGGTGCTGAGCTTCCGCTTCGTCTATGGCCTGCGCACGGTGATGCCGGTGGCGATCGGCCTGTCAGGCTACCCGCCGGGCCGCTATCTGTTGCTCAACGGCATCGGTGCGGCGATCTGGGCCACGGCCCTGGCCGCTGCCGCGTACCACTTCGGCGCCGTGCTGGAAGGCATGTTGGGCAGCATCAAGAAATACGAGCTGTGGGTACTCGGCGCGCTGCTGGTGCTGGGCCTGGTCCTGTGGTTGCGCCGACGCATCAAGAATGCGCGGCTGGCCAGGAAAGTCCTCGAAGCTGAACGCCTGGAACAAACCAGATCCGACGCACCTACGACGCCAACCGAGTAAACCGGCTGCGGCAGCAATACAGCCCGATGCCACTGAGCAGGCTGTAGCTGAGCAGCCCGACCCAGGCCACAGCGCTGGCCGGCCACAACCCGGCCAAGGGCGCCAGCCACACCAGCGGCAGGTTCGAGGCCAGCCGCAGCAGCTCCAGTTTCAGCGCCCACGGGCGATTCTCCAGGGCCACGCCCAACACGAACAGACCGAAGGCCACCGCGCCCCACCCCAGCACCAGGGCGGCGACCGGCAGGCTGCTTTCAAGGTTCATCAAATAACTGCCCAAGGCAATGTAGACGCAGAACTGCAGCCCCACGTACCACTGCTGGCGCGGGTCCAGCGGCACGGCAAATTTGCGGAACTGGCTCAGGTCCGGCTTGTTCAGCGGGTACCGGGCTGCGACGTCCGCCGGGCGCCAGCCGGTGGGCATGAACCAGATCCGCAGCTTGTCCCTCCAGCGCCCGGCCCGCCGCGCATCGGCCCATAACTGTGCATAGAACTGCAGGTTGGCCCACAACGGATTCCAACTCGCCAGCGGCGTGGTCACGCCAAAAATCACCGGTTCGTTATCGTCTTCTTCCTGGAAGGTGCCAAATAGACGGTCCCAAATAATGAACACCCCGCCGTAGTTGCGATCCATGTAGAGAGGGTTCTGTGCATGGTGGGCACGATGATTGGACGGCGTCACGAAGCACCACTCCAGCCAGCCGAGCTTGGGAATGTGCTGGGTGTGGACCCAGAACTGGTACAGCAGATTCAACGCCGCGACGCTGACGAAGACCACCAGCGGCACGCCCAGCACGGCGAGCGGGACGTAGAAGATCCAGCTCAACAGGAACCCGGTGCTGGTCTGGCGCAACGCGGTGGACAGGTTGTAGTCCTCGCTTTGGTGGTGAACCGAATGGGCGGCCCAGAGGATGTTGCGCTCATGGCCCATGCGGTGCAGCCAGTAGTAACAGAGGTCGTAGAGCACGAAGGCGAACACCCAGGTCCAGGCCCGGTCGGCAGGCAGTTCGATGACGGCCAGGTGTTTCAGCGCAAAGGCATAGGTCAGCAGCCCCACGCCTTTGGTCAACAGGCCCGTGGTGGTCGACAGCACGCCGGTGCTCAAGCTGTTGATCGCGTCCGCCACGCGGTAGTGGCTCACACCCCGCCAGCGATCGGCCAGCAACTCGACGGCGATCAGCACGAAGAAGAACGGCACGGCATACAGGATGAAGTTCATGACGCAACCCAGGCACGCGAGGCAAGGAGATAGTCGGCAGATTAGGTGTAGCTGCCCGATCCCCCTATGGCAACGAGTGACAAATTAGTAGACATTTAACGCCATGAATCTGGAGAAAAGCCCATGAGCAAAAAAATTGCAGTGATCCTTTCCGGCTGTGGCGTCTATGACGGCGCCGAGATCCACGAAAGCGTGATCACCTTGCTGCGTCTCGACCAGCGCGGGGCGCAGGTCCAGTGCTTTGCCCCCAACATTGCCCAACTGCATGTGATCAATCACCTGACCGGCGAGGAAATGCCCGAGAGCCGCAACGTGTTGGTGGAGTCGGCACGGATCGCCCGGGGCAACGTAAAGGATTTGCGTGAAGCCAGGGCCGAGGATTTCGACGCCTTGATCGTACCCGGTGGTTTTGGCTCGGCGAAAAACCTCTCCAACTTTGCCGTCGAAGGCGCCGGCTGCACCATCCAGCCAGAGGTCCTGGCCTTGACCGAGGCCTTTGCCGAGGCGGGTAAACCGGTCGGGCTGATCTGCATCTCCCCGGCCCTGGCGGCCAAAATCTATGGCCCGGGGGTGACGTGCACCATCGGCAACGACCCGGACACGGCGGCAGCCGTGGGCAAAATGGGTGGCACTCACGAAGACTGCGCAGTCACCGACATCGTCGAAGACCGCGCGCGCAAATTGGTCAGCACCCCGGCCTACATGCTGGCCCAGAACATCAGCGAAGCGGCTTCAGGCATCAACAAGCTGGTGGACCGGGTGTTGGAGCTGACGCACGAGAATGATGCCTAGCAACACGCCGAGCCCCTGTGGGAGCGAGCTTGCTCGCGATAGCGTCGGTTCAGCTACATTTGCATTGGTTGATACACCGTATCGCGAGCAAGCTCGCTCCCACAGGGGGGTGGGCATGATTCAAGGCAATCGGGTCAGACGCGTCAATATCCGATCCAAAGCATTGGCAAACCCCTGCTTGTCCCGCTCGCTGTACGCGGCCGGGCCGCCGCCCATATGACCCTGTTCGCGCAAGTCGGTGAACAGGTTTCGCACCGCCAGCCGCTCGCCCATGTTTTGCGCATCGAACTCCTTGCCTCGCGGGTCCAGGGCCGCGACGCCCTTCTTCACCAACCGATCAGCCAGGGGCACGTCGCTGCAGATCACCAACTCACCCGGCACGGCGTGTTCCACCAGGTAGTCGTCCGCCGCGTCGGGGCCGCTGGGCACCACGATCAATTTCACACAGGCCAGGGCCGGCTTGATCTGCGGTTGACCGGCCACCAGCACCACCTCGAACCGGCGCTTCAGGGCGAACTTGACCACCAGCTCCTTCGCCGCCTTGGGGCAGGCATCGGCGTCGATCCATACGCGCATTGGGGTTGTTCCTCTTTTTAAATGCATCGCGAGCAAGCTCGCTCCCACACAGGACAGCCTACATCCTGTGGGAGCGAGCTTGCTCGCGATCATGAGCGCAGCGAATGCCGCTGTTCAGGAAACCTGGACCCGACGCTTCTCCGCCACCCAACTGCGCCCATACAGCACCACGATCGCCAGGATCGCCACCACTTGAGCGGCCAGCGAATAGGCATCGGCATGAATGCCCAGCCAGTCGAAGTCGAAGAACGCCACCGGGTGGGTGCCGAAGATCCCGGCTTCCTGCAACGCCTTCACGCCATGGCCGGCAAACACCACCGACAGTGCGCACAGCAACGCGGCGTTGATGCTGAAGAACAGCGCCAGCGGCAGTTTCGCCGAGCCGCGCAGGATCACCCAGGCCAGCCCCACCAGCAACACCAGCGCCGTCGCGCCGCCGGCCAGCACTGCGTCATGCCCGGCAGGACCCGCTTGCAACCACAGGGTTTCGTAGAACAGGATCACTTCGAACAGTTCACGATAGACCGAGAAGAACGCCAGGATCGCAAAACCAAACCGACCACCGCCGCCCACCAGGCTGCTCTTGATGTAATCCTGCCAGGCCGCCGCGTGACGACGGTCGTGCATCCAGACCCCCAGCCACAGCACCATCACACTGGCGAACAACGCCGTTGCGCCTTCGAGCAGCTCGCGCTGGGCGCCGCTGACGTCGATCACATACGCCGCCAGCCCCCAGGTCGCCAGGCCGGCCAGCAGCGCCAGGCCCCAACCGACGTTGACGCTGCGCACCGCCGACTGCTGACCGGTGTTGCGCAGGAACGCCAGGATCGCCGCCAGCACCAGGATCGCCTCCAACCCTTCACGCAGCAGGATCAGCAACCCGGAGATGTAGCTCAGCGACCAGCTCAAGCCATCGCCACCCAGCAGGCCGGCGGACTCCTTCAACTTGGCCTTGGCCGCGTCCAGGCGCTGTACGGCCTGCTCCACCGGCAAGCCGTCCTGCAACGACTGACGGTAGGCCATCAGGGCCTTTTCAGTGTCCTTGCGCACGTTGGCATCAACGTTGTCCAGCGAGCTTTCCACCAGCTCGAAACCTTCCAGGTAAGCCGCTACCGACAAGTCATAGGCCTGGTCGTGGTCACCGGCGCGATACGCGGCGATGCTTTTATCCAGGGTGGCGGCCGTGTAGTCGAGCAACTGCGCCGGGCCACGTTGCACCTGCGGCGGCTGGGCGCGCTGGGCACGGAATGTCGCCGCCGCTGCGGGGCCTTGCGCGGCGAGCACTTCGGCCGGGGTCTGGCGCGCCAGGTCAGCGAGATTGAAGACCTGTTCGCTTTTGGCCGCGGCCGGGTCGGCGCTGAAGCTGGCGATGTAGGTTGCCAGGTCCCAGCGCTGACGGTCGTCGAGCTGATCGGCGAAGGCCGGCATGTCGGTGCCTTCGATGCCCATGCCGAGGGTGTTATAGATCGCGTAGAGACTCAGGCGATCCAGGCGCTGGGCGTCGCGCAAGTTGGCGGGCGGCGGTTCCAGGCCAACACCGGCAGGACCGTCGCCGGCACCGTTGGCGCCGTGGCACACCGAGCAATTCTGCGCATACAGCGGCGCGCCGCGGGTGGGGTCGGGCGTGATCACCGGTGCCTGGCTGACTTCATACGCTACCGCCAGCTTGGCCCCCAGTTGCCGCGCCAGGCGCGCAACATCGCCGCCGTCCTGGCGCTGGGTGATCGCCGTGCGCAAGGTGCCGATGCCCTGGACCAGTTCAGTCTTTTCCGGCTTGGCCGGCAACCCGGCGACCAACCCTTCCAGCGCCTGGGTAAATTCCAACTGCTCGCGGTACTCCGCCTCGCCGATGACCTTGCCCGCCTCGACCGTCGCCGGGTAATCCGCCCCGATGTAATCCAATAAATGCAGCGCCTGGGGGGCACTCTCGAGGGTGTCGGCCTGCAGCGCAGTGCTGCACAAAGCAAGCAATGGCAGTACAAGCCAGGCCAGGAAACGGTACGGCGCAGTCATGAATGACTCTCGGTTGGTAATAAGAAGTAACACATTGTTCACTTCCAATGGCTTCGGCTCAAGGGCGGATGTGGCTTGGGAGCCGATTTTCATCGGATTTTCATGCTTTGGAGGTGATGTCACAAAAACGGCATTTAGGAATTGAAAAGCCATTACATAGCCAAGCGCCATGTTTATAATCCCGCCGCCTTCTTATCATTCGATGGCATAAAAGCTCCTCTTTTTATGAGGAACCGACAGCGCACCGACGCTTGTCCGTGGGATCGCTCCAGCCCGACCCGCACACCCCGGCTGCTATCAGGGAAGAAAATGTTCATGGCATCCCGTGCCGTTCTTTCGGTCGCCCTCGGCGCGATCACCTTGTTGTCCGGCTGCTCGGCCTTTCGCAACTACGACAGCGAATTGGCCCAGACCAACCAGCAGTTGGCGTCCGGCAATGTCGACGGCGCGTTGACCCTGCTGGAAAAGAACAACTCCAGCCAAGACAAGGACCTGCTGTATTACTTCGAGAAAGGTGAGCTGCTGCGTGCCAAGGGCGATTTGTCCGGCAGCCAGACCGCCTGGAGCAGCGCCGACCAACAAGTTGCCCAGTGGGAAGATGCGGTCAAGCTCGACACAGCCAAGTACCTGGCCCAGTTCGGCAGTTTCCTGGTCAACGATAAAGTTCGCCGCTACGAAGGCTACGATTACGAAAAGGTCATGCTGACCACGCAGATGGCCCTGAATCTGCTGGCGGTGAATGACTTCGACGGCGCGCGGACCCAGATCAAGAAGACCCACGAACGCGAAGCGGTGATCGCCGACCTGCGGGACAAGGAATACCTCAAGCGCGAGGAAGAAGCCGAGAAACAAGGGGTCAAGACCGAATACAAGGACCTCCAGGGTTACCCGGTGGCCAGCCTCGACGCCCCGGAAGTGGTCAGCCTCAAGAACAGCTACCAGAGCGCGTTCAGCCATTACCTGGCCGGTTTCGTCTACGAAGCCCTGGGTGAAAAGGACCTGGCCGCACCGGGTTATCGCAAGGCCGCCGAACTGCGCCCCAACACACCGTTGCTGGAGCAGGCCCTGCGTGACCTCGACAAGCCCGCCGCCAAGAGCGACGACAGCGACATCCTGATCGTGGTGCAGAGTGGCCTGGCACCGTCCCGGGATTCGATCCGCATTCCCTTGCCCTTGCCAATCAGCGGCAACCTGGTCATCACGCCGTTGTCGTTCCCACTGATCAAGCCTGACACCTCCACGGCCACCTTCGGCCAGATCGGTGTCGACGGCCGTCAGCTGGACCTGACCCAACTCAACAGCACCACCGCCATGTCCCGTCGGGCCCTGCGCGACGACATGCCGGGCATCATCCTGCGCACCACCGTGCGCGCCGTCACCCGTGGCGTGGCACAAAAGCAGATCAACGAGACCAATCCCCTGGCCGGCCTGGCCGTCGGCCTCACCTCGGCGGTATTCGAAGGGGCCGACACCCGGACCTGGCGCACCCTGCCCGACTACACCCAGGTGGTGCGGCTGCGCCTGAAGAAAGGCGAGCACCAGGTCACCTTGCCAAGTGCCGTGGGCGGCTCGGTGGTCAAGGTCACCGTCGACCAGCGCTACCAGGTCATCAGCCTTCGCGCGGTGGGTAACCAAGTGTTCGCCGGTGGCCTCGCGGCCCAGGTGATGCCAAGCGCCAACCCGACCGCCATTGCCCTCAAGCAACCTTAAGAACGGAGTCTTGTTCACATGCGTTTAAAACTGATCGCCGTCGGCGCCCTGGCCCTGCTGGCCGGTTGCGCCACCCCGCCGCCACCGGAGCCGGGCAGCGCCGCCAGCAAGGTCGTGGCGATGGGCAAGACCAAGAACATCGTGGTCGGCGCCATGCGCGTGGCCCGGGAAAACGGCTACATGACCGTCAATGTCCAGTTGAGCAACACCAGCTACAACAACAAGACGATGTACTACCGCTTTGCCTGGTTGGGGCCGGAAGGTTTTCCGATCGCCGAGGAAGAAACCTGGAAAAGCCTGACGCTGTACGGCGAACAGACCAGCTTCCTGCCGGCCATCGCCCCGACGCCCAAGGCCGTGGACTTCCGCTTGGAAATCAATACCCCTTAAAAACGCAAAAAAACTGTGGGAGCGAGCTTGCTCGCGATAGCGCTGGATCAGCCAGCCATGATGTGACTGACACACGGCTATCGCGAGCAAGCTCGCTCCCACAACAAACGCCCGAGTGAAGCGTTATCCCTTTTTCAGTTTTCGAGAGTCCTTACATGTTCGTACGCATTTCATCCCTCGCCCTCGCCGCCCTGCTGGTCAGCGGCTGTGCCAACAACTCGCCGGTCCTGGGCAACAAGAACATCAGCTACGGCGATACCAAGGCCGTGGAAACCGTGACCAACGAGTTCGGCTCCACCGACCTGCAAATGATCGCCGAGTCCATGACCCGCTCCCTGGCCCAGTCCGGCATCCTGCAGGGTCGCCCGGTGGTCCAGGTCTATGACGTGAAGAACAAGACCAGCGAATACATCGACACCCGCGAAATCACCACCAGCATCAAGACCCAGTTGATGAAGACTGGCGCCGCCCGTTTCGCCAGCGACAACACCGCCATGGACAGCCAGGTCGACCAGCTCAAGCTGCAGAACCAGAGCGGCCTGTACAAGAAAAGCACCGTGGCCAAGACCGGCAACATGATCGCGGCCAAGTACCGTCTCGAGGGCTCCATCAGCTCGATCGTCAAGCGCAGCAGCGACTACAAGGACGTCTTCTACAAATTCAGCCTGCAATTGATCGACGTCGAGAGCGGTCTGGCCGAGTGGATGGACGAAAAAGAAATCCGCAAGACCACGGAGCGCTAAGCCATGCGCACATGGATAGGCATCATGGCCCTGGCCTGCACATTCAGCGCGCAGGCGGCCCCAAAAGTCGCGGTGACCGACCTGGCGTACCAGGAGCGGGTGGAGGAATACATCCACACCGTTTCAGCGCAGAGCAACTTCCAGGCGAACCCCTACAGTGCCAGCGCTTCCTCGAGCTACGACGAGATGGAAGCCACCAGCAGCTACATCGAGCAGGGCGAACTGCGCAAGTTCACCGGCGACATCAAGGGCGAGATCCTGCGCAGCGGGATGTTCCAGCTGACCCAGGGCACGCCCCACACGGCGGCGTCCAGTGGCGACGTCTATGACGTCATCAAGCGCATCAAGGCCGGGAACTTCAAGGGTGCCGACTACGTGCTGTTCGGCACGGTGTCGGACATCGACTTCACCCGCGACATCAACGAGCTGGCCAATACCGACAGCTACTCGGCCGTGCTGGCGCTGACCCTGGTGGCGGACTTCAGCCTGATCAACACCAAGACCTACGAAATCACCTCGGCCTTTACGGCCATGGGCGAAGGCCAGGACACCAAGTTGTTGAACCACCGGGACGTGCGCATCAGCCTCAACCGTCCACGGGTGGTGCGCGAAGTGTCCAAGGCCCTGGGTGAAGACGTGGCGCGGCAGCTGAGCGAACAGCTCGGTGGCCCGAGCTACCAACAGCCCGACGAGCCGATGCAGCGCAACAATCTGCCCCGGGATACCGCGCCGGTGATCCTGCGCTGAATAGCTGAGCGAATGCTCTGTGGCGCAGAGGTCTTGTGGGAGCAAG